>JANNMP010000624.1:0-5798 GCA_031398015.1 Burkholderiaceae bacterium | reverse complement strand
GAGCGCTCGGCCGCTCCGGAGCCGGCCCGGGTCCCCCCGGGGGACCGCCTGGCGTACTCGCCGGGCGAGGGGCAGACAGGTCGCGGCTCATCGCCTGCAGCAGCGCCGCGCTCTGGAAGGCAATGCTCTCCAGCGCCGCACGGGCAATATGGGCCACGGTGCTGCCGCGTGTCAGCCCGGTGATGGTGCCGCGGGCGTTGGGGTTCCAGTACGGCGCGCCCAGGCCGGTGAAGGCGGGCACGAACATCACGCCACCGGCGTCGGGCACGCTCTCGGCCAGGGCCTGCACGGCGCCGCTGCTCTGGATGGCCTTGAGCCCGTCGCGCAGCCACTGCACCACCGCGCCGCCGATGAACACGCTGCCCTCCAGCGCATAGGCCACGGCGGCTGTGGGCTGGGCGGCAGCGGTGGTGATGAGGCCGTTCTGGCTGCTGCGGAACTGCGCCCCGGTGTGCATCAGCATGAAGCAGCCGGTGCCGTAGGTGTTCTTGGCCAGCCCGGCCGAGAAGCAGGCCTGGCCAAACAGCGCGCTCTGCTGGTCACCGGCGATGCCGGCCACCGGGATGGCTGCACCCAGCAGCGCCGCGTCGGTCTCGCCGAACACATGGCTGCTGGGGTGCACCGTGGGCAGCAGGCTGTCGGGCACATGCAGCAACTTCAGCAACTCATGGTCCCAGACGTTGTGGCGGATGTCGAACAGCATCGTGCGCGCGGCGTTGCTCACATCGCTGGCATGCACCCGGCCGCCGGTCAGCTTCCACAGCAGCCAGCTGTCGATGGTGCCGAACGCCAGGTCGCCCTGCGCGGCGGCGATGTGGGCACCGCTGACATGGTCCAGGATCCAGCGGATCTTGGTGGCCGAGAAGTAGGCGTCCACCACCAGGCCGGTGCTCTGGCGGATTTGCTCTGCATGGCCGTGCTCACGCAGTTGGGCGCACAGCGGCTCGCCGCGCCGGTCTTGCCAGACGATGGCGTTGTGGATGGGCGCACCGGTGCGGCGGTTCCAGACCACCGTGGTCTCGCGCTGGTTGGTGATGCCGATGGCCTTGACCTGGGCAGCGCCGATGCCGGCCTTGACCAACGCCTCTTGCGCGGTCGCGAGCTGGGTCTGCCAGATTTCCTCGGGGTCATGCTCCACCCAGCCGGGCTGGGGAAAGTGCTGGCGGAACTCACGCTGGGCCATCGCCACGATGCGGCCCTGGCCGTCAAAGACGATGCTGCGCGAGCTGGAGGTGCCCTGGTCCAGGGCCAGCAGATAGGTCATGCGGTGTCTCCGGGGTGGTTGGCAGCGGCCAGCGCAATGTTGGCCTGCGCACTGCCTGCAGTGGCCACCGTGCACACCACGCCGGCCGCAGCCAGCAAGGCATTGAACGCCGGCGGCGGCGCGCTGTCGGTGAACAGCTGGTCCACCTGGTCGAGCCGGCCCACCTCCACCATCGCCGGGCGGTTGAACTTGCTGTGGTCGGCCGCCAGCCACACCTGGCGGCTGGCGCGGATGATGGCCTGCGCCACCTTCACCTCGCGCAGGTCGAAGTCACGCAGGCTGCCGTCGGCCTCGATGCCCGAGATGCCGATCAGGCCGATGTCGACCTTGAACTGGCCGATGAATTCCACCGTGCTCTCGCCGATGATGCCGCGGTCGCGGCTGCGCACCAGGCCACCGGCCACGATCACCTCGCAGTCGGGGTTGTCGCTCAGGATCGCGGCCACATTCAGGTTGTTGGTGATCACGCGCAGGCCGCGGTGCTGGGCCAGCGCACGGGCCACCGCCTCGGTGGTGGTGCCGATGTTCAGGATCAGGCTGCAACCCTCGGGCACCTGCGCGGCCACCGCCTGGGCGATGCGGCGCTTGGCGGCGTCATTCAGGGCCTGGCGCTGGCGGTAGGCAATGTTCTCGGTGGTGCTGGCGGGCAGCCGCACACCACCGTGAAAGCGCGCCAGCAGGCCGGCATCGGACAGCAGCTTCACATCACGCCGCACGGTTTGCAGCGTCACGCCAAAGCGCTCGGCCAGTGCCTCCACCGTGGCCGAGCCCAGCGCACGCACGGTGTCGAGCACACCGGCTTGGCGGGGGTTGGGGTTCAGCATGGGTGGCGCATGGCAAGGGTGGCCCGGCCCAAGGGTACGGGATGCGGCGCGCACGCCGGGGCAGGGAAAACAGGCTTGCGCCGCACCGGTCATCGCGCTACAAAGGAACACAAGCGAATCAAAAAGCGCCCAAACGAACTTCATGTTGATGCAGACACACACGCCGAGGCAAACGCCCATGCCCCAGACCCCCCCACAGCAACCCGGCGCCGTGCCCACGGCGGTGGACGTGCTGGTGGTGGGCGGCGGCATCAACGGCGCCGGCATCACACGCGACCTGGCCGGCCGTGGCCTGCGGGTGCTGCTGTGCGAGCAGGACGACCTGGCCCGCCACACCTCGTCGGCATCGACCAAGCTGATCCACGGCGGCCTGCGCTACCTGGAGTACTACGAATTCAGCCTGGTGAAAAAAGCGCTGGCCGAGCGCGAGCTGCTGCTGAAAAGCGCGCCGCACATCATGTGGCCGCTGCGCTTTGTGATGCCGCATGACCCATCGATGCGCCCAGTGTGGATGGTGCGCGCCGGGCTGTTCCTCTACGACCACCTGGCCAAGCGTGAATGGCTGCCGGCCAGTGCCACCGTGGCCTTGCGCAGCCACCCTGCCGGCGCGCCGCTCAAGCCCGGCTACACCCGTGGCTTCGTCTACAGCGACGGCTGGGTCGACGACGCCCGCCTGGTGGTGCTGAATGCGCTGGACGCCCAGGCGCGCGGCGCCACGGTGTTGACCCGCTGCCGCTGTGAATCAGCCCAGCGCACGGCGCAGGGCTGGGTGGCCACGCTGCAGCCCGAGGGTGGCGCGGCGCTGCAGATCACGGCCCGCGCCCTGGTCAATGCCGCCGGTCCCTGGACCGGTGAATTTCTGCGTGACCGCGCCGGCCAGACCAGCGCCCGCGCACTGCGCCTGGTCAAGGGCAGCCACATCGTGGTGAAAAAGCTGTTCGACCACGACCATGCCTACATCTTCCAGAACCCCGACAAGCGCATCATCTTCGCCATCCCCTACGAGGGCGATTTCACGCTGATCGGCACCACCGATGTCGAGATTTCCGGCGCACCCGACTCGGCCCGCATCGACGCCGACGAAACCGCCTACCTGTGCGCCCAGGCCAGCCGCTACTTTGCCCAGGCCGTGGTGCCGGCCGACGTGGTGTGGACGTATTCGGGCGTGCGGCCCTTGCTCGACGATGAATCGGGCGATGCCGCGGCGGTGACGCGCGACTATCTGCTGGAGTTCGATGGCGGCGTGCCCGCCGCCGGGCCGCCCCCCCAAGGCGGGCGCTCCCCCTCGGGGGGGCGGCCCCTAGGGCCGTGGGGGCCAGGGTCGGCGCCGCTGCTGTCGGTGTGGGGTGGCAAGATCACCACCTTCCGCAAACTGGCCGAAGAGGCTGCCGACGGCCTGGTGCAGCGCCTGGGTGAGCAGCGCGCGGCCTGGACCGCGCCGGCCCTGCTGCCGGGCGGTGACTTGTCGGCCTGGATCGGCAAGGCCACGCGGCCCGACCTGGACATCCAGCGCTTCATGGCTGAACTCGGCAAACGCCACCCACGCCAGCCGCCAGCGCTGATTGCACGCTGGGCCCGCTGCTACGGCAGCCTGCTGGCCAATTGGCTGCACGCTGACCAACTGGGCGCCGAAGTGGCGCCCGGCCTTCACGAGGCCGAGCTGCATTACCTGCACCAGCACGAATGGGCGCGTTGCGCCGATGACGTGCTGTGGCGCCGCACCAAGCTGGGCTTGCACTACAGCCCCGCACAGCGTGCCCAGGTGGCGGCCTGGTGGGCTGCCAACTGCGCAGTTGCCAAGGCCACGGAGGCGGCATGCAACTGACCCTGAGCGATCTGCAGCACCAGGTGGGCCCGGCGGTGCATCTGCATCCGCTCAACCTGGCCTTGCAGCCCGACACCGTGACGGTGTTGCTGGGTGCCACCCAGGCCGGCAAGACCACGCTGATGCGCCTGATGGCCGGGCTGGACGTGCCCAGCAAGGGCCGCGTGGCGGTTGACGGTGTCGACGTCACCGGCACGCCGGTGCGCCAGCGCAACGTGGCCATGGTCTACCAGCAGTTCATCAACTATCCATCGATGACGGTGTTCGACAACATTGCCTCGCCGCTGAAGTTGCGTGGCGGCCTGGATGCCGCCGCCATCAACCGCCGGGTCAACGAACTGGCCGACAAGCTGCACATCGACGCATTCCTGCAGCGCCTGCCGGCGGCGTTGTCAGGCGGCCAGCAGCAGCGTGTGGCGCTGGCCCGTGCGCTGGCCAAGGACGCACCGCTGATGCTGCTGGACGAGCCGCTGGTCAACCTGGACTACAAACTGCGTGAAGAGTTGCGGGACGAGCTGTCGGCGTTGTTCGCCGCCGGCAATTCCACCGTGGTCTATGCCACCACCGAGCCCACCGAGGCCTTGCTGCTGGGTGGTTGGACTGCGGTGCTGGACGCCGGCGAGCTGCTGCAGTACGGCCCCACGGCCGAGGTGTTCCACCGCCCGGTGAACATCCGCGTGGCCAAGGCCTTCAGTGACCCGCCGATGAACCTGCTGCCCCGTGGCGCGGCGCTGCTCGGCCTGCCGGCAGCGCTGGCCGCGCCCGAGTCCACCATCGGCCTGCGCGCCAGTGCGCTTCGACTGGCCGCCCGGACGGCTGACATTGCCCTGCCCGGCACGGTGGAGCTGGCCGACATCTCGGGCAGCGACACCTTCGTGCATGCACACACGGCTGCCGGCGAGCTGGTGGCCCAACTCACCGGTGTGCACTACTTCGAGCTGGGCGCGCCGATCACGCTGCACCTGGACCCGGCGCAGGTGTTTGTCTTCGGCGCCGATGGCCGTTTGCAGCGCGCGCCCGACCGGGCCGGGAAGCACTGACATGGCCCGCATCGACCTTGACCTGGCACACAGCTACAAGCCCGACCCGCAGGCCGATGCCGACTACGCGCTGCTGCCGCTGAAGATGAGCTTTGCCGACGGCGGCGCCTACGCGCTGCTGGGCCCGTCGGGCTGCGGCAAGACGACGATGTTGAACATCATCTCGGGCCTGGTGGCGCCGTCGCACGGCACGGTGAAGTTCGACGGCCAGACCATGAACACCAAGACGCCGCAGCAGCGCAACATCGCCCAGGTGTTCCAGTTCCCGGTGATCTACGACACCATGACGGTGGCGCAGAACCTGGCCTTTCCGCTGAAGAACCGGGGCGTTCCGGCGGCCCAGATCGCGCAGCGGGTCGGCAAGATCGCCGAGATGCTGGAGCTGAGCGGCCAGCTCGACCAACGCGCCGCTGGCCTGGCGGCCGACGCCAAGCAGAAGATCAGCCTGGGCCGCGGCCTGGTGCGGGAAGACGTGTCGGCGGTGCTGTTCGACGAACCCCTCACCGTGATCGACCCGCACCTCAAATGGCAGCTGCGCCGCAAGCTCAAGCAAATCCACCATGAGCTGAAGCTGACCCTGGTCTATGTGACGCATGACCAGGTGGAGGCGCTGACCTTTGCCGACCAGGTGGTGGTGATGACGCGTGGCCGGGCGGTGCAGGTGGGCAGTGCGTCTGACTTGTTCGAGCGGCCGCAGCACACCTTCGTGGGCCATTTCATCGGCTCGCCGGGCATGAACTTCTTGCCGGCGGCCCTGCTGCCCGGTGCACCGGCCGGCGCCAAGACCCTGGGCGTGCGGCCGGAGTATGTGGACCTGGCCGCGCCCCAGGCTGCAGGTGCCTTGC
>JANNMP010000603.1:0-1998 GCA_031398015.1 Burkholderiaceae bacterium | reverse complement strand
CGCAGATCGGCACACCGGTCACACTGGCGCCCGGCCAGGAGTGGGTGGCACGGCAAGGGTTTGAGGTTTGAGGTTGCTGAGTCAATACCCCCGTTGCAGTCAGCGCACACCTTGAGGCGCAGAACACATCGCGCTTTTCGGCATTCGGGTTGAAGATCACACCCCCGACCGCCCGCCCACAGCGCCATGCACACCACCACCACCCCACTGTTGCGGCCCGACTACCGCCTGGCCGACGCGCTGTGGGCCGACACAGGCACGGTGATGCTGTCAGGCACCCAGGCCTTGCTGCGGCTGGCGCTGATGCAGCGCGCGCTGGATGCCCAGCGCGGCTGGGCGACGCAGGGCTTCATCAGCGGCTACCGAGGCTCGCCGCTGGGCATGGTCGATCAACAGATCTGGAAGGCCGGGCCGAAGTTTGCCGAGGCCGGCATCCGCTTTGTGCCGGCAGTCAATGAAGAGCTGGCCGCCACCCAGGTGCTGGGCACGCAGCGGGTGGAAAGCGACGACCAGCGCACTGCCGACGGTGTGTTCGCCCTGTGGTACGGCAAGGGCCCGGGTGTGGACCGTGCAGGCGACGCGATCAAGCACGGCAACGCCTACGGCTCGTCGCCGCACGGCGGCGTGCTGGTGGTGGCGGGCGACGACCACGGCTGCATGTCGTCGTCGATGCCGCACCAGAGCGACCAGGCGCTTCAGGCCTGGGGCCTGCCGGTGCTGCAGCCGGCCAATGTGGCTGAGCTGGTCGAGTTTGGCCTGTACGGTTGGGCGCTCAGCCGCTACAGCGGTGCCTGGGTTGGGCTGGCGGCCTTGTCCGAGGTGGTGGAGAGCACGGCCACGGTCGATATCGACACCATCAACGCCCGGGCGGCGGGCTGGGTGGGCGCCGATGCGGTGCGCAGCGCCACCGGCCATCAGCCGCCAGCCGATGGCCTGCACTACCGCTGGCCCGACCTGCCGTCACTGCGCATCGAGTCTCGGCTGGCCGACAAGCTGGCGGCAGTGGCGGCGTTTGCGCGCATCAACAGCATCGACCGCGAGTGCATCGTTTCGCCGCAGGCCAAGGTGGGCATCGTCACTTGCGGCAAGGCGCATGCCGATTTGATGGAAGTGCTGCGGCGGCTGGACATCGCGCCCGCGCGCCTGGCCGCTGCCGGGCTGCGGCTGTACAAGGTGGGCCTGAGCTTTCCGCTGGAAACCACACGCATGCAGGCCTTCGCTCAGGGCTTGCAAGAAATCCTGGTGGTCGAAGAAAAAGGCGCGGTGGTCGAGACCCAGCTGCGCACGCTGTTCTACAACGCGCCGACCGAAGCGCGCCCCCGCCTGGTGGGCAAACACGACGTGGACGGCACGCCGCTGGTCTCGGCCCTGGGTGAGCTGCGGCCCTCACGCCTGATCGAGCTGGTGGCGGCCTGGCTGGCGCGCCACTTCCCCGGTGAATTGGCCACGGGTGCAGCCTTGGGCAACCACCTGCAGCATGTGCGTGATTTCACCCCGCCGCCGCTGCTGGCCAACGCCGCCGACAGCGTCAAGCGTGTGCCGTACTTCTGCGCCGGCTGCCCGCACAACACCAGCACCAAGGTGCCCGAGGGCAGCACGGCGCGCGCCGGCATCGGCTGCCACTTCATGGCCAACTGGATGGACCGCAGCACGGCCGGGCTGATCCAGATGGGCGGTGAAGGTGTGGACTGGGTGTCGCACGCGCTCTTCACCCGCGTGCCGCATGTGTTCCAGAACCTGGGCGACGGCACCTACTACCACTCGGGCTATCTCGCCATCCGCCAGGCGGTGGCGGCCCAGGCCAACATCACCTACAAGATCCTGTTCAACGACGCGGTGGCGATGACCGGCGGCCAGCCGGTGGACGGGCCGATCAGCGTTGACGCCATTGCCCGCCAGGTGGAAAGCGAAGGCGTGCGCCAGGTGGTGGTGGTCAGTGACGACATCGCCAAGTACAGCGGCCAGCATGGCCGCTTTCCGGCTGGCACCACCTTCCAT
>JANNMP010000584.1:0-1552 GCA_031398015.1 Burkholderiaceae bacterium | reverse complement strand
CGCTGCCCGACGTTCGTGGCCGCGAGCAGATCCTCACCGTGCACATGCGCAAGGTGCCGGTCGGTCAAGACGTTCGCGCCGACATCCTGGCGCGGGGCACGCCGGGCTTCTCGGGCGCCGACCTGGCCAACCTGGTCAACGAGGCGGCGCTCTTTGCCGCGCGCCGCAACGGGCGCGTGGTCGAGATGGTCGACTTCGAGAAGGCCAAGGACAAGATCATGATGGGCCCCGAGCGCAAGTCCATGGTGATGCCCGAGGAAGAGCGCAAGAACACGGCCTACCACGAGGCCGGCCACGCGCTGGTGGCCAAGCTGATGCCCAAGACCGACCCGGTGCACAAGGTCACCGTGATCCCACGCGGCCGCGCGCTGGGTGTGACGATGCAACTGCCCGAGGGTGACCGCTACAGCATGGACAAGGAGCGCATGCTCAGCACCATCAGCGTGCTGTTCGGTGGCCGCATCGCCGAAGAAGTGTTCATGCACCAGATGACCACCGGCGCCAGCAATGATTTCGAGCGCGCCACAGCCATCGCCCGCGACATGGTCACCCGTTACGGCATGACCGACGAACTGGGCCCGATGGTCTATGCCGAGAACGAAGGTGAGATATTCCTCGGGCGCTCGGTCACCAAGACCACCAGCATGTCCGAGGAAACGATGCGCAAGGTGGATGCGGTGATCCGCCGCATCATCGACGAGCAGTACACCGTCGCCCGCAAGCACATCGAGGGCAACCAGGACAAGATGCATGCGATGGCCAAGGCCCTGCTCGAATGGGAAACCATCGATGCCGACCAGATCGACGACATCATGGCCGGCAAGCCGCCACGCCCGCCCAAGGACTGGACGCCGAATGACCGCACCCGGGGCTCAGGCTCGGCCGGTGGTGGCACGGTCAGCACCGACAGCGCGCCGGCTGCAGCGGCCTGAGCGGCCAGCCACGCAGCGCACGACAACGGGGCCTTCGGGCCCCGTTGCCATCTGAAGCGGCCCCAAGCCCATGTTCTGGCAAACCACCCGCCATGTGATCGACCTGCGCTGTGCGCAGGTGATGGGCATCGTCAATGTCACGCCCGATTCGTTCTCCGACGGTGGGCAACACGCCGATGCCCGCTCGGCCATCGCCCATTGCGACCGCTTGCTGCGTGAGGGCGCGCACATCCTGGACATCGGCGGTGAGTCCACCCGCCCGGGTGCGCGCCAACCCAGCGTCGACGAGGAACTGGCGCGGGTGCTGCCGGTGCTGCGCCATGCGGTGACGCTGGGGCTGCCAGTGTCGGTGGACACCAGCCGGCCGGAGGTGATGCAGGCCGCGCTGGACATCGGTGTGGATATCGTCAACGACGTGCGTGCCCTGCAGAGGCCGGGCGCGCTGGCGGTACTGGCGGCGCATGCCAGCGCCGGCATCTGTTTGATGCACATGCGCGGCGAGCCAGGCGCCATGCAGGCCGCGCCGTAATATCGCGATGTGCTGGCCGAGGTCAGCAGCTTTCTGGCAAGCCGGCTGACCGATGCCATGGCCGCAGGCATCAGCGCCGAGCGCATCGTGC
>JANNMP010000551.1:0-22650 GCA_031398015.1 Burkholderiaceae bacterium | reverse complement strand
CAACCCGCGCTGCGCCCGCAGGATGCAGACATGGCCTTGCTGCCCTGGATCACGCCCGACAACTTCAACGCCGGTTATGTGCAGCGCGGTGTGCACCTGCTGCCGCAGCAAGGCAGCCGCACGCCATGGGTGCATGGGCAGGATTACGCCAGTGAACGGTTGACGCTGCCGCAGGCGGCGCTGGATGACGGGTCGTTGCTGTACCGATAGGCTGCTGCGGGCGGTTGCGTCAAGCGCCAGTCATCCAGCCTGGGATGTGGCGCTGTTCCTGCAGCACCCGCCAGACGTCGATGGCGCGGTCTTGCTCGAAGTAGAAGACGAGGTACGGGTAGCGCGTCAGCCGCCAGAACCGCAAGCCGGGCAAATTGAGTTCATGCGCGTGGCGCGGTGAGCCAGATGCTGGCTGGCGGCCGATGTGGGCATAGGCGTCTTCCAGTGCTTCGATGAACCCAATCGCTGCCTTGGCGGAGCCCTCGCGCAAATAGTGATCGATCGCCTCGTCCACATCCTGCTGCGCCAGCGCACGCGGGATGACGGGCTTGGTCTTCATCCCGCAGCATTGCGCGCAACACGATCCCGCAGCGCCGCGAAGTAGCCAGCGTCTGCCGCTGTGCCTGGCGCTGACTGGCCGCCGGCCAGCAGCAGGCTGCGCAAATGCAGCCTGTCTTGCTCCTTGCGGATCAGCTCGCGCACGTATTCACTGCTGGTTCCGAAGCCCCGGCTGACGACTTGCTCGTCAACGAAGGACTTCATGGCATCGGGCAAGGACACATTCATCGTCGTCATTGGTGGATCATGGCAGTCTTGGCAAATTTTGGCAAGCCGCAGTCAAGCCCCAACGCGCCTGCCTTGGCCGAAAAAGAACCGCAGCATCTCGGCGCTGGCGTCCGGCCCACGCCCATCGGTGTACGAGCCCGCCGCGTGGCCGCCCGCCCACGCATGGCCGGCGCCGTGCAGCAGCCAGTGTTCTGCCAGGTGCGGCGTGTCGGCATCGGCCCCGCCTGCGCGTTGCACGACAGTGCGGGTGTAGCGCTGGCCTCCCGCCGACACACCCCGCTCCACCCGAACCTGGCCTGCCGGTGCGGCAGCCAGCAACTGCTCACCATTGCGCGGGTGCACCACCTGGTCCTGGTCACCATGGAAGACGATCAGCGGCACGGCCAGCCTGGCCGGCAGCGCACCAGCGGCGCCGCTGCGCATGGCCGCCAGCGCCGATGGCAGATCGGCCGCCGCGCCCGGCGCCAGGCCCGAATGCACACCGACCGCCGCAAACAGCTCTGGGTGTGCTGCGGCCACCAGCGCCGCCATCGCGCCACCGGCCGACAACCCGGCGATGCCGACGCGGCCAGCGTCCAGCCCGTGCTTGGCCACCACCGACTGCACCAGGCTGGCGATCAACGCCGCTTCACCCCGGCCGCGCCGCTGGTGGTTGTGCTTGAACCAGTTCCAGCAGCGCTGCGGGTTGGCGTCTTGCGCCTGTGCCGGGTACAGCACGGCAAAGCCCTGGGCCTGGGCGGCCGTGTTCATGCCGGTGCCGGCGGCAAAGTCGTCCGGGTCTTGCGTGCAGCCGTGCAGCATCACCACCAGTGGCAGTGGCTTGGCGCTGTTGTGCGCCGGCAAGAACAGCTTGAAGCCGCGTGTGAGGCCAGCATGGCTGTGGCTGCCGCTGGTGAAGCTGGCGCCAGCGGTGGTGGCGTGCGTGTCATCGCTGCGCCGGGCTTGGGGCCGGGCGCGGTCGTCCAGCACTTCCACTGCTTGCACATCGATCACCTCGCCGACAGGCGCGTTGGTCTTGGGCGCAGCGGCCAGGCCAGCGCTGGCCAGGGCGCGCTGGATCACCTGGGTGGCCTCGGTCAGCCGGCCGGATTGGGTGAGTTGGGTGGCATTGCGCATCAGGTCTTGCAAGGTGGTGCTCATGCGGTCCTTTGGTGTTGGAACAGGGGCAGTGGTGATGTGGGTTGACCAAGCCAGTCAGCGCGGCAGCGTGGCCAGCACCGCCTTCACCGCCGGGCTGGCGTGCAGCGCACCCAGCACGTCGATCGATTCGATGGTGGCCAGCGCCAGCTCGGGCGTCACATCGCCGGCAATGGTGGCCAGGCCCAGCACGCGGATGCGCAGCTTCTGGCGCTTGGCTTGCAGCGCACGCAACTCATCGGCGGTGATGTGCTGCAAGCCCAGCACCAAGGTCTTGCGGGCGGCGGCCTGCTTGACCACATCGGCATGCTGGGCCAGCTGGTTGCGGATCGCCGTGCGGATGAAATCGCTGCGGTTGGCGTAGAAGCTCTCGGCCACCAGCAAGTCGATCTGGCCCAGGTCGACAAAGCCCAGGTTGATGGTGAGTTTTTCGGCATCGGCGGCGGTGTCGCGCACCGCCGCTGCCCGTGGTTTGGCTGGCATGGCGCCATCATAGCACCGATTAACCATCCAAGTGGATGGTAAGAAACAGGATCAACCGTGGCGGTGGTCAGTGCACGCCGCGGTCCTTGCCGTCCCAGTACGGCGCGCGCAGCAGGCGCTTGAGCAGCTTGCCGCTGGGGTTGCGCGGCAGCGCATCGACAAAGTCCACCGACTTCGGGCATTTGTAGTGCGCCAGGCGTTCACGCATCCAGGCAATGATGTCGGCGGCGCTGGCCGTGCTGCCGGGGCGGCGCACCACGCAGGCTTTGACGCTTTCGCCCCAGGTGGCATCGGGCACGCCGATGACGGCGCCGTCGGCCACATCGGGGTGTTGCATCAAGGTGTTCTCGATCTCGGCCGGGTAGATGTTTTCGCCGCCCGAAATGATCATGTCCTTGATGCGGTCGTTGATGAACACATAGCCGTCCTGCAGGTAGCCACCGTCGCCGCTGCGGAACCAGCCACCGTTGGCATTGCGGCCGTCTGGGAAGGCGGCGGCCGTGGCCTCGGGGCAACGCCAGTAGCCCAGCATGTTGCCGGGGGATTCGATCAACAGCTCGCCGGTCTGGCCGTCGGGCAGGACTTGAAGCGTGGCCGGGTCGACCACCCGCACCCTTGCACCCGGCACCGGCTGGCCGGCCGAGCGCAGCAGCCTGGCCTTGGGGCCGCTGGTCTGGTGGTCTTCAGGCATCAGGAAGGTGGCTGAGCCGGCGATCTCGGTCAGGCCATAGACCTGCATGAAACCGCAGCCGAAGGCCGCCATCGCGTCGGTGAGCACCCGGTCACTGATCGGCGAGCCGCCGTAGGCCATCAGCTTCAAGCTGCGGAAATCGCCGTCCTTCAGCTTGGGTGACTGCAGCATGAACAGGATCATCGCCGGCACCACAAAGGTGTGGCTGATGCCGTGCGCGCCGATCGCCTGGATGTAGCCGGCCGGGTCGAAGTCAGGGTACGACGCGCCGGTGGCGCCGCTGTACAGCGAGAACAGCGCCATGTTGGCGCCGGCAATGTGGAAGGTGGGCAGCGCATTGCCCACCACCGCGTGTTCATCGACCTTCCACACGCTGGTGCCAAGCTGGCAATTGAAGGCCAGGCCGGCATGCGACAGCACCACGCCCTTGGGCAGGCCGGTGGTGCCCGATGAATACAACTGCAGCATCGGGTCATCGGGCTTGGCATCGACCGGGGTCAGCGCGTCGGACGCGCCGGCATACCAGTCGTGGAAGCCGGGCAGACCATCGTGGCCACCGTCAGTGACCAGCACTTGCTGCAGCGCCGGCATGCCGGCACGGTCAACCAGGGGCAGAAAACCACGGTCGGCCAGCATCAGCTTGGCGCCGCCGTTGTCAACGATGTACCTGACTTCGCCCGGCGCCAGGCGCCAGTTCACCGGCATGCACACGGCGCCCAGCTTGGCGGCGGCCAGCGTCAGCAGCAGCGCCTCGACATGGAACTTGGTCAGCACGGCCACACGGTCACCAGCGCCAATGCCAATGGCCGCCAGCGCATTGGCAATGCGGTTGCTGTCACGCTGCACGTCGGCAAAGGTCCAGCGCCGATCACCACAGCGGTAGGCCAGCGCCTGGGGCCGTGTGCGGGCCTGGTGTGCGGTGATCTGGATGAAGGTCTGGCCTGGCATGGTGTGGCGCTCCTGGCGGGTTTGATGGCTGGCGCGCTCAGGCGGCGGCATCGTCTGCTGGCAGCAGGCCCAGCTCACGCAGCAGTTCGTCGCCATGCTCACCCAGGTTGGGCGCGTGGCGTGGCTCGGGCAACTGGCAGCCGCCAAAGCGCACCGGCTGGCGCACATCCAGGTAGCCGCCTTCGGTGGGGTGCACACGCTCCTGGAACATGCCCACGGCCTGCAGGTGTGGGTCAGACGGCAGGTCACCCACGGTCAACACCGGCATCGCGGGGATCTCGATCTGCTTGAACAGCGCCAGCCATGCTGCGCTGCTGCGGCTGGGCAGGATGCCGGCCATCAGCAGGTACATCTCCGACATGTTCTGCCGTCGCAGCGCCTTGTCGGCCAATGTCGGGCGCTCGAACACGTCGGGCCGGCCCACGGCCTGGAAGAAGCGCTGCCAGCGCTCGTCGATGTAGGGCGCCACCGACAGCCAGCCGTCTGCTGTTGCCATCGGCTGGCGGGTGGGGTCAAGCTGGCGTGCATAACCCCAGGTGCCAGTGGGCGGGCGCATCGTCATGTCGCACAGGTGCTCCACGCTGTTGAAGCTGGCCAGGGCCTCGAACATCGGCACCTCGACAAACTGGCCAGCGCCCGTGCGCTGGCGGTGCAGCAGCGCAGCCAGCACCGCATAGGCCGCATGCAGGCCCGACACCTTGTCGGCAAACAGCATCGGCAAGTAACGTGGCGCGGGGTTGCCGTCCACACGCGGCAGCAGCGCCGCCGCGCCGGTGCTGGCCTGGATCACGTCGTCATAGGCCTGCAGGCCGGCGTAGGGCCCGCCCAGCCCGAAGCCGGTGCAGTGCACCAGCACGATGTCGGGCTTGATCGCGCGCACGCTGTCATAGCCCAGGCCCAGGCGCAGCGCGGCATCGGGGCGGATGTTGTGGATCAGCACATCACAGGTGGCCAGCAGGCGCTGCACCGCCAGGCGGCCGGCGTCGGTCTTCATGTCCCACACCACCGAGCGTTTGCCGCGGTTCAGCCGCAGGAACACCGGGCCCATGCCGGGCGTGTGCGCTGGTGTGCCGATGATGCGCACATGGTCGCCGTCCGGTGGTTCGAGCTTGATCACATCGGCGCCCAGGTCCGCCAGGATCTGGGTGCAATAGGGGCCGAACACCACGGTGCTCAAGTCGAGCACACGCAGGCCGCTCATCGGTGCTGCCGTTGCGGTGGTCGGCATTGCGCCGCTTGTCGGGGCAGCGCCCGCGCTGGCGGGCGGGCCAGGGTTGTGGTTCATGGCTTGGCCTCGATCAGTGGTTGGCGCGGGCCGCGTGATGTTGCCGGCGCTGCGTCGCCGCGCCAATCGTCCGAAGCGACGAAGGCCGTTGCACGGCCACCAAATCGTCGTAAACGACAGTTGCGCCGCCACGGCTTGTTGACATCATGCGGGCAGTTCAGACCAGACCAACGGAGCCCTCCATGCAGTCATCAGTCAGGCTTGCCAGCAGCATCGTGCTGGCGTTTGCTGCCCTCACCACCACCACCGCCGCCGTTGCGCAGAAGACCTGGAAAGTCGGCTCGGCGGCGCAGCCCGGCACGGTGCTGCTGCAGTTCGTCGAAGACACGGTGCAGAAGATCAGCACCAACACCAAGGGCGAGATCAAGGCCGAGCGGCTGTTCATCGGCAGCGAGCAAGAACTGGTGCAGCAGGTCGTGCGCGGCCGGGTCGAGCTGGGCAGCGTGTCGTACACCGGTGCCTCTGGCCTGGTGCCCGAGGCGTCAGTGCTGAACATGCCTTATCTCTGGGTCAGCGCGGCCGAGCGTGACTTCGTCACCGACAAGCATGCGCTGCCGGTGCTCAAGAAGATTTACGACACCAAGGGCCTGGTGATCCTGGGCCTGGGCGAGGTGGGCTGGAACGACGTGGTCTGCAAGAAGCCCTGCCTCACGCCTGAATCGGTCAAGGGCATGAAGGTGCGGGTGTCGCCGTCGTCGGCGTCCAAGATGTTCTGGGGCTCGCTGGGTGCCAACGGCGTGCAGATGCCGTTGTCAGAGTTGTTCCCGGCGCTGCAAAGCGGCCTGGTCGATGCCGCCGACCTGCCGTTTCCGTACTACGTGACCACGCCCGCCGCGCAGAGCGCGCCGCACTACGTGCTCACCCAGCACCTGCACCATGGCAGCACGGTCATCGTCAACAAGGCGGTGTGGGACGGCATCAGCGCCGAGCAGCGCACGGCCGTTTTGGCCGCCATGCCCGACATCGTGCGCATGCGCAAAGCCGTGGACGACGAAGTCAAACCCAAGATGGAAGAGTTCAAGAAGAAGGGCGGCTTCGTGCATGAGCTGACCGCCGCCCAGCGCAATGAATGGCGCAAGCTGGTGCAGCCCAACCAAGAGGCACTGGTCAAGGAAATCGGCGGCGCCGCACCCGAGTTGTGGGCTGCCATCCAGAAGGGCAAGCAAGAGTACGCCGCCGGCGGCGGCAAGTAACGGCACGCCGCGCGGGCTGAATCGGGCAACAGCGGGCTTGACCATGCAAGCAGTGCAAAAACTTCTCAAATGGCTGTGGACGGTGGAGGCCACCATCTGCGTGCTGGCCTTTGCCGGCACGGCGCTGGCGCTGATGGCCGACGTGTTTGCACGTGAGCTGCTCGGCAACGGCATCTTCGGCGCGCAGCGTTTTGCGGTGTGGGCCAACGCCATTGCCGGCCTGCTGGGGTTTGCGCTGGTCACCGCCGAGCGTGGCCACCTGCGGCCGCAGTTTGCCGACGGCCTGGTGCCCAAGGCACTGGAGCACCATGTCGAGCGCATCGGTGAGCTGCTGTCGGCGCTGATCTGCCTGGGCATGGCCTGGTATGCGGTTGAGTTTGTGCAGAGTTCGGCCAAGCTTGGTGAACGTGGCATGGCCATCCCCATCCTGGTGTGGCCGATCCAGCTGGTGCTGCCCTGGATGTTTTTCTCCTCCGCCCTGCGCCACATCGCGTTCGCCACCTGGCCTGAACTGCGGCCAGTGCCCAAATCTGAGGTGCCGGCATGAGCTGGATCGGACTGTTGCTTGTCATCCTCGTGCTGCTGGCACTGCGCCAGAGCCTGGTGCTGGTGTTTGCGGTGGCCGCCGCCTACATCCATGTGTTCATCGCCAACAGCAAGCTCGAATTCCTGATCCAGGACTTCTGGTTCACCGTCGACCGCGAGGTGCTGCTGTCGATCCCGCTGTTCATCCTGGCCGGCAATGTCATGTCGCGTGGCTCGATCGCCCAGCGGCTGATCGGCTTCATGACCACCATCACCTCGCCCATCCCGGGCGGCATGGGCATCGCGTGTGTGTTGAGCTGTGCAGCGTTTGCGGCCATCAACGGCTCGTCGATCGTCACCATGCTGGCCATCGGCTCGGTGATGTACCCGGCCATGGTGTCGCGCGGCTACACCAAGCACTTTGCGCTGGGCGCGGTGGCATCGGCCGGCACGCTGGGCATCATCATCCCGCCGTCGATCCCGCTGATCCTCTACGGCATCATGACCGAGAAGAACATCGCCCAGCTGTTCGTGGCCGGCATCGGCCCGGGGCTGCTGCTGACACTGTTCTTCGCCATCTATTCGTATTTCGTCAATCGCAACATCGCGCGCGAGCAGTACACGCTGACGCAGGCCTGGAAGTCGTTCACCGACGGCATCTTTGCGCTGCTGCTGCCGGTGATCATCATCGGCGGCATCTACTCGGGCAAGTTCAGCCCCACTGAATCAGCGGCGGTGGCGCTGGCCTATGCGCTGTTCATCGAGTTCTTCGTGCACAAGCGCGAGAAGCCGCCGGCCGCACCGGTCAACGGTGGCGCGCTGGCGGGGCTGCAGCACTTCTTCGCCAGCCGGGCGATGAACCCCAAGGAGCTGGTGGCCGTGGTGCTGGAGACCACCCGGCTGCTGGCCACGCTGCTGCCGCTGCTGTGCATTGCCGGCAGCCTGAACACCATCCTTGACCATTCCGGCGCGCCCAAGCAGATGGTGCAATTCATGGTCGGCGCGGTGGAAAACCGCTGGGTGCTGATGTTCCTGATCAACGTGCTGCTGTTGATCGTGGGCTGCCTGATGGACGTGGGCTCGGCCATCCTGATCCTGGCGCCGCTGCTGCAGCCGCTGGCCGAGGCCAAGGGCTTCGACCCCATCCACTTCGGCATCATCATGATCGCCAACCTGGAGATCGGCTACCTGACGCCACCGGTGGGGCTGAACCTGATCGTGGCGATGGCGGCGTTCAAAGAATCGTTCGGCACCATCTGCAAGGCGGCCGTGCCGTTCATTGTCATCATGCTGTTCTGGCTGGTGATCGTGTGCACCGTGCCGCAGCTGTCGCTGTACCTGGTGGGCAAGTAGGCCGGCGCCGGCCTGCCCGGTCGGCCGGGCCAGTGGGCCGGCCCGGCCGTGTCAAGCCTGCTGCAACCGGAAGTGCATGCCGGCCAGATGGAAGCTGCTGCCCTGCACCCAGAGGCCGCAGTGCACGGCGCGGGCCAGCGTGGCTGTCACATCGGCCACCTGCAGCAGCACGGCGCCCAGGCAGTCTGTCGGGCCGGGCTCGGCGCTGATGGCCACGCCATCCACCACCATCTGCAAACCGCTGGCAGCAGAGGCCAGCGGCACCTGCAGGATGCGGGCCCAGTGCGCGGCCAATGCCGCCGGGTCCGGGCTCTCCAGCACGATGCCCAGCAGGCGCTGGGTGTGCGCGGTGTTGACAAAGGCCTGCCAGTCGGGCCCCGCCGGCCACCAGCTGCCTTGGCGGCTTTCACCGCCCGGGCTGTGGCCGAACTCGATGAACGCGGCCCGGCAATCACGCGGGTGCAACTGGGCGTTCTGGTAGTCGGCACGGTCGATCTGGTGCGCGGTGCGCACACCCAGCGCGGCGGCGTGGGCCTGGCGTTCACGCGGGTTGTGCGCCTGAAAGATCGCCATGTAGCCGCCGTGCCCGCGGCTGCGCTGGATGAAGCGGCCGGCAGCGGTGTCGGCCATCACCGGCGCCACCACCTCCAGGAAATCAGTGCCCACCGGCAGCAGCGCGTTTTCCAGCCCGTAGGCGATCAGCCCCGGGTCACGGTGGCACACACGCAGACCCAGGATGGTCTGCAAGTCGGACACCACCGGCTCCAGCCGGGGCGCGGCCAGGCAGACCTGGCGCAGGCGAAGCGGGTGGGCAGGGTTCTGGGCCATCGCCTGCGGCCTAACCCGGGATGGCAGCGGCCTGGACCACGTAGCCGCGGTTCCAGGTCGGGCTGATGGTCACCTCGTTCAGGCACACATGGGCCGGCATGCGGGCCAAAAACAGCATCAGCGCGCCGCAGTCGTCGGCCTGCACCATGCGCGCCTTGTCTGCCGCGCTGACGGGGATGGGCCGCTTGTCGAGGATGGGCGTGGCCACCTCGCCCGGGCACACCGCCGTGGCGCGGATGCCGTGCACACACTCCTCCATGTTCAGGCTTTCGGTCATCGCGTTGACGCCGAACTTGGCCGCGCTGTAGGCCGGCCCGGTGACGGTGCTGACAAAACGCCCAGCCCAGGACGACACATTGATGATCAGCCCGTCTTGCTGCGCGCGCATCATCGGCAGCGCGGCATGGCAGCAGTAAAACGTGCCGTCCAGGTCGATGCGCAGCACCTGGTCCCAGCCGGCGGTGCTGACATGCTTCCAGTTGCGCTCACGCACGTTCAGGCCGGCGCTGTTGACCAGCACGTCGAGCCGGCCCTCGGTGGCGGCAATGCTGGCGGCCACGGCCTGCACCGCAGCGGCGTCGGCCACGTCCAGCACCGCCACGCGGGCGCTGCCGCCGGCTTGTGCCACCTGCGCCGCCACGGCCTGCAGTTCGGCCAGGCGCCGGCCCGACAGCACCAGGCGCATGCCGGCCGAGGCATAGGCCAGCGCCGTGCCGGCGCCGATGCCGCTGCCGGCGCCGGTGATCCAGGCCACCTTGTTCGTGAGGTCTCGCATGTCTGTCTCCGATCCGGGGGTACCGCCGCCGTGGCGGCCGCTGGCATGATGCAAGCAGCGGCCACCAGTGGCCTGTCATTGCGGAGACTGCTTCGATGAAGACGCTGGACGAAATGCTGCACCGCAGCTTGCTGACCCACAGCCAGCATGCCGAGATCAGCCGCTTCGTGGCGGCGGCGCGCACGCCCGAGGCCATCCTGGCGATGCCCGAGCCGCTGTGGCGCACGCTGTCACTGGCCAGCGTGCTGATGGAGGTGGACGCCGACCTGCTGCAGCCACCGGCGTTTGAGTTCACGATCTGACGGTCGGGCTGGCGTTGCCGTGCCGCAGTTGATCCACAACGCTTGATCGTCGCCACATGAAGACCACGCTCAACATCAACGACCAGTTGCTGGCCAGCGCCAAGGCCCTGGCCGCGCAGCAGCGCATCAGCCTCAGCCGCTTGATCGAAGAGAGCTTGCAGCTGCGCTTGCGGCCGGCTGCAGCCGCCGCTCGGCTTGGCCCCGTGATGCTGCCAGTGGACACGGCGCGGGGTGGCCTGGTCGCCGGCGTGGACCCGCTGTCGAACAAGGCTCTGCTGCACGCACTGGGCGATGACGCCTGATGTCATCGTGCTGGTCACCGCCAGCCGCAGTGGCCACCACAGGCGTGGCGCCCGCATGCCGCACAGGCTGAGGCTGCCCGGCGCCGCCCGGTCACTGCCCTGCCAACAGCCCAGCCAGCGTTGACACCCGGCCGCTCACTCCCAGCCCGGCGGCGGCTGAAAGCCGAAGCCCAGTGCCTCCAGCCGCTGCGCCAGTTGCACCATGCGCAGGTCGCCATAGGCCGGGCCGATCAATTGCACGCCCACCGGCAGGCCGTCAGGGGCCAGGCCAGCCGGGATCACGGCAGCCGGCAACTGCGCCACACCGGCCAGGCCGGCCCAGAAAATCTGGCTGAAGTACGGCAGGCGCTGGCCATCAACATTGAGGCTGCGCGCGCCGAACGGCCCTTCGTCGCGGCCGAAGGCGGTGGTCGACATCACCGGCGCGATCAGCACGTCAAACTGCTCGAAAAAGCGGTGCCAGGCCCAGCGGATTGTTGTGCGCTGCTCGTTCAGGCGCTGCCAGTCGCGTGCGCGCATGGTCTGGGCGCGCAGCAGGCGGGCGTTGGCGCCGTTGTCGTCGGCCGCCAGCGCGGCGGCCTGGGCCACCAACTGGTTGAAGTCGGCATCGGGCACCCGCGCGCTCATCGCCGAATGCAGCAGGGCCTGGAACACGTCGTGGCTGTGTTCGGCGGCAAATGCCGGGCGCGCGGCGTCGTCCACCCGGGCGCCCTGCCCGGCCAGCGCCTGGGCCACCGCATCCACCCGGGCCTGCACCGCCTGCGACACGGGGCACAGCGCATCATTGCGCCACACCGCCACGCGCAGGCTGGCCGTGGGCTGGTCCAGCGCCGGCAGTGCCACGCGCAGGCCACGCGCCTCGATCACGTCGGGCTGGGCCAGCAGCTGCAAGGCCACCTCCAGGTCGGCGGCCGACCGTGCCATCGGGCCGATCACCGAAATGTCAGTCGGCGTGAGCACACCGCCCAGCGCATGGCCACGCATGGGCAGCAGGTTCCAGGTGGGCTTCAAGCCGAACACGCCGCAGAAATGCGCCGGGTTGCGGATCGAGCCGCCGATGTCGCTGCCGATCTCCAGCCCGGTCAGGCCGGCGGCCAGCGCGGCGGCTGATCCACCCGAGGAGCCACCCGGCGTGAGCCCGGCCCGCCAGGGGTTGTCGGTGCTGCCGTAGACGGCGTTGTAGCTTTGAAAGTCGGCCAGCCGGATCGGCACGTTGGTTTTGCCGAACACCACCGCGCCGGCGGCTTTCAGGCGCTGCACCGCCAGTGCGTCGGTGTGCATCAGGTTGTCGCGCAGCTCGGGGATGCCCCAGGTGGTGGTGGTGCCGGCCAGGTCGTAGCTTTCTTTCACCGTCATCGGCACGCCGTGCAGCGGGCCCAGGGCGTCCCCTCGCGCCTGGGCGGCGTCGGCGGCATCGGCCGCGGCGCGGGCGCCGTCGCGGTCCAACACCACCACCGCGTTGATGGCCGGGTTGAGCCGGTCAACGCGGGCCAGAAAGTGCTCAAGCAAGCTGCGCGCCGTGCTCTGGCGGCTGCGGATGCGCTGGGCCAGCTGGCTGGCGCTCTGGAAGTGCAGGTCGGTCATGGCAGGTCTTTCGCTTTGGGGGTGTGCGGTGAATCTTCCCTGCGCGGGCAGGGGCTTGTCCATGCGGAGGCGCCCGCACACGGTCAGTGGGCGCCCGCAAGCGGTCAGTGGGCACCCGCAAGCGGTTGGGTACGGCGGCCTCAGCGCCGCACCAGCAGCAGGCAGCCCAGCATGATCAGCGCCGCCGAGGCCAGGCTCCAGGCTGTCGGCAGCTCACCGAACACCAGAAAGCCCAGCAGCGCTGCCCACACCAGGCCGGTGTACTCCATCGGCGCGGCGCGGCTGGCCTCGATGTGCGAGAAGGCCCAGGTGATGCACAGCAGGCCGGCGGTGGCCAGGCCGCCCATCAGCAGCAGGATGGGCAGATCGCTGGCCGGCATCGGCTGCCACAGCCACCACATCGGCAGCGCCAGCACCCCCACCGGCAGCAGGTTCTGCACCAGCAGGATGGTCCACAGCGCATCACGCTGCGCCTGGTGGCGCGCCAGCACCACCACGCCGGCGTAGGTCACCGCCGACACGGCGGCGGCGGCCATGCCCAGCAGGCGCGCGCCGCTGCCCGGTGTGTCTGTGGCCTGCAGCTCGGGCCACAGCGCCACGCCCACGCCCATCGCACCCATGGCCAGCGCCGCCCAGATCCAGCGCGACGGCCGCTCACCGAGCAGCCACATGGCCAGCAGCGCGATGAACAACGGCGCGGTGTAGCCCACGCCCACCGCCTGCACCAGCGGCAGCCGTGCCAGGCTGTAGAACCAGGTCAGCAGCGCCACCAGCAGCAGCGCGCTGCGCAGCACATGCCAGCGCCACTGCGGCCGTGCCGGCAGTGGCGTGCGCCGCCACAGCCACAGCGGCACCGCGTACAAGGCGCCAGTGGCAAAGCGCAGAAACGTCACCTGCGGCGCGCTGTAGCGCTCACCCAGCAGCTTGGCGGTGCTGTCCATGCCGATGAAACAGGCCGCTGCCAACGCTGCGGCAGCCAAGGCCAAGGTGGTGGGCGGCAAATTGCCGATCAAGCCTGCGACTCGATCACCGCTGCATTGACCAGGGTGCGCAGCTCACGGCGGATCGGGTACAGGCTGGACGGGATCAGCTGGGTCAGGAAGACCACGCTCAGGTCTTCCACCGGGTCGACCCAGAACGCGGTGGACGCCATGCCGCCCCACCAGTACTCACCCACGCTGCCCGACACACCGGTCTTGGCAGCATCGAGCGTCATCGCAAAGCCGAGGCCGAAGCCCACGCCCTGGTAGATGGATTCGGCAAACATCGACACCGACACATCGGCCAGATCGCGCTGCCCTGGCAAGTGGTTGCAACGCATCAGCTGCAGCGTCTTGGGGCCGAGCAGGCGCACGCCGTCCAGCTCACCACCCCGGCGCAGCATCTCGCAAAAGCGCAGGTAGTCGGCCATCGTCGAGACCAGCCCACCGCCGCCCGAGGGCGCAGCCGGCACTTTGCGGAAATCGGGCCAGCCCTGGGTGGCCGGTGCCAGCTTGCCGTCAGGGCCCACCACGTAGCACTCGGCCAGGCGGCCGGCCTTGTGATCGGGCACATGGAAAGCGGTGTCGGTCATGCCCAGCGGGCCCAGGATGCGCTGTTGCAGAAACTGCTCGAACGGCATGCCGGAGATCACACCCACCAGATAGCCCAGCACGTCGGTGGAAACCGAGTAGTTCCACGCCGTGCCGGGTGAGAACTCCAGCGGCACCTGGGCCAGCGCGTCGACGAAGCCCTGCAGGCCTTCTTTTTGCGCAAACGGCTCCACTTTCAGGCTGCGGTAGGCGGCATCGACATTGGTGCGGGTCTGGAAGCCGTAGGTCAGGCCGGATGTGTGGCGCAGCAGGTCGATCATGCGCATCGGCGCGTCGGTGGGTTTGGTCTGGAACAAACCCGGCGTGCCGGCCACAAACACGCCCAGGTTGCGCCAGGCGGGGATGAAGCGGTGCACCGGGTCGTCCAGCGACACCTTGCCTTCTTCAACCAGCATCATGAAGGCCACGCTGGTGACCGGCTTGGTCATCGAGTAGATGCGCACGATGCTGTCTTCAGCCAGCGGCACGGCTGGCGCGTCGGCGGTGGCCAGCGTGGCCGCGCCCAGCAGGCTGCGGTGCACCACCTGGCCGCCACGCGCCACCACCAGGTGGGCATGGGGCAGTTTGCCGGTGTCGATGTAGCGGGTCTTCAAGAAGTCATCGATGCGGGCCAGCCGCTGCGGGCACATGCCCTGCGAGGTGGCGGCTGCGGTGGTGGGCGTGGTGGTCTGCAGCATCAGCGCGTGTCTCCGGGGTGGCAGGGCGCGGCTGCGCCTACAGTGGATGATTTCAGCATCATCACCCACCAGGCACTGTCACGATGGCTCCACTCCTGCAAGGCATCCGCGTGCTCGATTTCGGGCGCTACATCGCCGGCCCCTACTGCGCGGCCATGCTGGCCGAGTACGGCGCCGACGTCATCCGCATCGAAAAAATCGGCGGCAGTGAAGACCGCTTCACCGCACCGCTGGCACACGGCGCGGGCTCGCTTTTTCTGCAGATGAACCGCAACAAGCGCAGCATCACGCTCGACCCCGCCAGCGCCGGCGGGCGCGAAGTGGTGGCCAAGCTGGTGGCGGGTGCCGACGTGGTGATTGCCAACCTGCCCGGCGCCACGCTCCAGGCCATGGGCTTGGACTACGCCACGCTGCAGGCTTACCGCAGCGACATCATCTTCGTCACCAACACCGCCTACGGCCCGGTGGGGCCGATGAGCAAGAACGTGGGTTTCGACACCATCGGCCAGGCCATGAGCGGCGCGATGTACATGACCGGCCAGCCCGGCGCGCCCACCCGGGCGGCGGCCAACTGGGTGGACTTTGGCACCGCGCTGCACTGCGCCTTCGGCACCATGGCCGCGCTGATGGAGCGTGCGCGCAGCGGCAAGGGCCAGATGGTCACCGGCGCGCTGCTGGCCACCGCGCTGGCGGTGACCAATGGCACGCTGATCGAGCAGCATGTGGCGCAGGTCAACCGTGTGCCCACCGGCAACCGTGGCCAGACCTCGGCACCGGTGGATGTGTATGAAGTGACCGACGGCTTCATCCTGCTGGCCGTCACCGGCAACCCGCTTTACCGGCGCTGGGCGCGGCTGATGGCGGCCGACACCGCCACTGCCCTGCCCGATGACCCCGACTGGCTGGCCGACCCGCGTTTTGCCAGCGATGAAAGCCGCGGCATGGCGCGCGACATCCTGAGCGAGCGCATGGCGCGCTGGTGTGCGCCGCGCCAGTCCGACGACGTGGTCCGGACCCTCGGCGAGGCGATGATCCCGGCCGCGCCGGTGTTGAGCCCGCAGCAGTCACTCGACCACCCGCAGGTGCAGGCGCTGGGCCTGATGCAGCCTGTCATGTACCCGGGCCTGCGCGTCCCGGCGCCGGTGGCCAGCGTGCCGATCTGGATGACCGAAACCGCCGCCGTGCCACGCCAGCGCGCACCGCTGATCGGCGAGCACACCGACGCGGTGCTGGCCGAGCTGGGCTACAGCGCGGAGGCCATCGCCACGCTGCGCGCGCAGCAGGTGGTGTGATCCGCCGCCAGCGGGCCGCCACCGGCGCATGCTGAACCTGCATTTCTCCAACCGCCAGGAGGCGCTGGCCGACTTGCTGTGCGCAGCGCTGGGCCAACCCGGCGGCAACCTGTTCACTGCGGCCGAGGTGATCGTGCCCAGCATGGCGATGCGCCGCGCCATCACGCTGCAGATGGCACGCCAGTTCGGCGTCTGCGCCAACCTGCGCTTCGGCTTTCTGGCGCAGTGGCTGTGGGCGACGGGTGCGCGGGTGCTGGCTGCAGGCATGGGCGCAACACCCAGCACGTTGGCAGCCGGCACCATCCAGAGCCCCCAGGCGCC
This sequence comes from Burkholderiaceae bacterium, assembly GCA_031398015.1. Lineage (GTDB taxonomy): Bacteria > Pseudomonadota > Gammaproteobacteria > Burkholderiales > Burkholderiaceae_C > Pseudaquabacterium. The sequence continues at coordinate 6,585 of JANNMP010000551.1, read as the reverse complement.
CTGGCAACCTGCGCTGCTGGCATGGCGCGTGCTGGCCGCATTCGACGACCCTGGCTGGGTCAGCCAGCATGCACGCCTGGCGCGTTGGCTGGCCCAGGCCGACGCGGTGAGCCGGCTCGATCTGGCCCAGCGGGTGGCCGGCCAGCTCGACCAGGCGATCACCTACCGGCCCGACTGGCTGGCCGCCTGGGCCGTTGGCCGCAGCGCGCTGCCCGCAAGCGCCGCAACTGCGGCCGCCGGGCGCGACGACGAAGCCTGGCAGGCAGCGCTGTGGCGCCGGCTGCAAAGCGACATCCAGCGTGATGCCGACACTCAGAACACTCAGGCCACTGTCGGCATCGACCCCAGTGCCGCCCACACCCTGGCCGCAGCCTTGGCACAGCTGGACGCCAGCCCCGCCACCGTGCAACGCCTGCACCAGGCCGGCCTGCCGGCTGTGGCCCATGTGTTCTGCCTGCCCAGCATGGCGCCGGTGCACCTGGCGCTGTTGCAGCAACTGGCGCGCTGGGCCGATGTGCATGTCTACGCCACCAACCCCTGCGCCGAGTACTGGTTCGACGTGGTCAAGCCACGCCGGCTGGCAGCGTTGGCGGCCAGGTTCGGGCCGGGCCAGGCCCAGCACCTGGAGACCGGCAACCGCCTGCTGGCCGCCTGGGGCCAGCAGACACAAGCCCATCTGGCGGCGCTGGTCGATGCCAGTGGCGACGGCGTGGTCGATGACGCGCACTTCATGCCCAACCCCGGTGGCAACCTGCTGGCCGCTGTGCAGAACAGCATCCTGCACCTGCATGAGCTGGCGCCGGCCTCGCTGCCGCTGCAGGCCCACGACCACAGCATCACGCTGCATGTCTGCCACAGCCTCACGCGTGAGCTGGAGGTGCTGCACAACACGTTGCTGGCGCTGATGTGCCAGCCCGACCCGCCAGCGCCCGGTGACATCCTGGTGGCCGTGCCCGACCTGCAAGCCGCTGTGCCGCTGATCGACAGTGTGTTCGGCACCGCGCCGCCTGAGCGCGCGCTGCCGTTCACCATCACCGGCCGCGCGCCCAGCCAGGCCAACCCTGCGGCGCGCGCCTTGCTTGATCTGCTGGCGCTGGTGGCGTCGCGCTGCACCGCCGCTGCGCTGTTCGGCCTGCTGCAGCAACCGGTGGTGGCGGCACGCTTCGGGCTTGACGACGAAGGCCTGGCAAGGGTGCATGGCTGGCTGCTCGACGCCGGTGTGCACTGGGCGCTGGATGGCGGACAGCGCGCCGCGCTGGGCCTGGACGCCGACCCCCGTCACAGCCTGGCCGACGGCCTGGAGCGGCTGTTCCTGGGCCATGCGCTGCCGGCTGCAGCCGCGCCAATCAACGGCCGGCTGCCGGTTGGCCATGCCGAAGGCAGCGCCGCGCTGCCGCTTGGCGCGCTGTGGCAATTTGCGCAGGCCCTCAGCGCCTGCCGCCAGCGTGTGGCCAGCGCGTTGCCGGCGCAAGACTGGCCGGGCGTGCTGGGCGCATGGACCGATGCGTTTGTGCAGCCTGGCGTGGCAGGCGCCGCCGCATTGGCCGACCTGCGCGCCGCCGTGGCCACGCTGGCTGCGGCCTGGCAGCAGACCACGCCCACCCTGCCACTGGCGCTGGATGTGGTGCGCCAGGCACTGACGCAGGCGCTGGACGACCCGGCACGTGGCGGCGTGCCCAGCGGGCGCATCAGCTTTGCCGCATACAGCAGCCTGCGTGGCCTGCCGTACCGCGTGGTCTGCCTGCTGGGGCTGGACGACGGCATCTTCCCCAGCAGCAGCCGGCCGGCCGAGTTCGACCTGATGGCGCTGCACCCGCGCCCGGGCGACCGCCAGCGCCGTGACGACGAGCGCGGCCTGTTTCTCGACCTGCTGCTGGCCGCGCGCGAGCGGCTGCACCTGAGCCACACCGGCCGCAGCGTGCGCGACAACAGCCCCATGCCACCGTCGGTGCTGGTGGCCGAGCTGCTGGATGTGCTGGTGCCGGCGCTGGATGCAACGCCTGCGGCAGCGCTGGCGCATCTGGTGGTGCAGCACCCGTTGCAGGCCTTCGACCCCCGCGCCTTCCAGCCCGATGCCGACCCACGCTTGCGCAGCTTCCAGCAAGAGTACGCGCTGGCGCTGGCAGCAGGCCAGGCCGCGGCTGGCTTGGCGCTGCCGGCGGCAGCAGTCAACGACAGGGACAGCGACGGCGGTGATGACAGCGGGGACGACAGCGGTGAAAACAGCGACAGCACCGAAACCAGCGGCAACGACAACGATGCCAGCGGCGAGGCTGCCGGCGATGACGACGACGATGCCAACAGCAGCAGCGCCATCGCTGCGCCGGCGTTCTTCCGCCGCCCGTTGCCAGCGCCCACCGAAACCGACTTGACATTGGCCGAGCTGCAACGCTTCTTTCGCCACCCGGCACGCTGGCTGCTGCAGCAGCGCCTGGGCCTGGCCTTGCCACGCGCCGACGAGCAACTGAGCGACGACGAGCCTTTCTTGCCCGACCATGCCGCGCGCCAGGCGCTGGCCCGGCAACTGTTGCCCGTGCTGCTGCTGGCCCAGGCCAGCGGCGAGGCGCTGGACAACAGCACGCTGCTGGCGCTGGCAGGCGCTGGCACCAGCCTGCCCGCAGGCGCCATCGGCGAGCGCTTTGTGCACAACGAGCTGCCGCTGCTGCGCGGTTTTGCCACCACGCTGGCCGAGGCCACGGCCGCGCCGCTGCTGCCCACGCACAGCGCCACGCTGCACATCGCCATGCCGCCAGGCGGCGCCACAGCCACGGTTGCAGCCACGGTTGCACTGGCCGTCAGCCTGCCCGGCCTGCGTGCCGGCGGCCTGGTGCTGCAGCGCTATGACACGCCCAGGCCGGCCGACCACCTGGACGCCTGGCTGGCGCACCTGGCGCTGTGCGCCAGCGCGCCTGCGGGCGTGGCCACGCGCACCGTGTGGCTGGGGCGCGAAGCACGTTTCGGCCTGCGCAGCGTGGCCGACCCGCTGCCCCTGCTGCAGCAACTGCTGGCGCTGTTTGCCCAGGGCCAGCAAACGCCGCTGTACTTCTTCCCCAAGACGGCCTGGGCCTGGCTGGACAAGGGCCGCTCATTGGCAGCGGCGCGCGGCGCGTGGCTGGCCAGCGCGCGCAAGCCGTTTGCCGAGCAGGCCGATGCCGCCAACGCACTGGCATTGCGCGGCTTGCCCGACCCGCTGGTGGGTGGCACTGACACCGGCCTGGCCAGTTTCGAAGCCACCAGCCTGGCGGTGCTGCAGCCATTGTTCGACCACCTGGACGACGGCGGCGAGACATGACCGGGCCGCTGCCGCTGGATGTGTTTGGCGTGCCATTGGGCGGCGTGCGGCTGATCGAAGCCTCGGCCGGCACCGGCAAGACCTGGGCCATTTGCGCGCTGTACCTGCGCCTGCTGCTGGAGCGGCGGCTGGCGGTGCAGCAGATCCTGGTTGTCACCTTCACCAACGCCGCCACCGCCGAGTTGCGCACACGCTTGCGTGGGCGCCTGGTCGATGTGCTGGCGAGCTTGCAAGCCGGCCCCGGGCCAGAGCCCGTGCCAGAGCCAGCAGGTGACCCGTTCGTGCCGCAGTTGCTGGCCCATTTGCGCGCTGCGGGCGCCGAGGACGCTGACCTGGCCCAGCGCCTGTCAGCAGCACTGCAGAACTTCGACGACGCCGCCGTCTTCACCATCCACGGCTTCTGCCAGCGGGCGCTGGCCGACACCGCCTTCGCCGCCCAGCTGCCGCTGGTGCAGACCCTGCTGGCCGATGACAGCGCGTTGCTGGCCGAGGCGGTGAACGATGTCTGGCGCCGGCGCGTGGTGGCCTGCCGTGATGACCCGGCGCTGGTGGCGCACCTGCTGGCCGAGGGCGACAGCCCGGCGCGCTGGGCCTTGCTGCTCAAGCGCCACCTGGCCAAGCCGCTGGCGCGTTTGCTGTGGCCCGCTGGCATCGACGTTGCCGCCGACCGCACGGCCTTGGCCGACACGCTGGCCCAGGCCTTCGACGCCGCGCGCCTGGCCTGGGCAGCGCAGCGCAGCGCGGTGCTGGCACTGCTGAAAGCCAGCTTGACGCAACTGCACGGCACCTACTACAAGGCCGCCACGCTGCAAGCGGCGGCCGATGCCTGGGACAGCCTGCTGGCCCAGCCCGCGCCGCCGGCCATCGCCATGCCGAGCGTGCTGGCGCTGTTCGGCAGCAGCATGCTGGCCTTGCGCACCAAGGCCGGCAAGCCAACACCCACGCACCCGTTTTTCGACACCGCCCAGGCGCTGCTGGACGCCCAACACGCCGCTGGGCGCGCGCTGCGCCTGGCCCGGCTGCGCCTGCTGCGCGACATGCTGGCGCAGGCTGCCGCGCAACAACGCGCCAGCAAGCGCGCCCAGCGTCTGCTGGCCTTCGACGACATGCTGTTCAACCTGCACCAGCGTCTGCAGCAGAACCCGCACCAGAACCCGCACGATCCGGCCGCGCCGGGCCTGGCCGGCAACCTGCGCCAGCGCTGGCCGGCCGCGCTGATCGATGAGTTCCAGGACACCGACCCGCTGCAATGGGCAGTGTTCCAGGCGGTGTATGCCGCGCCGCAGGCCGGGCCGGCGGCAGACCGTGCAAGCGCGCCGCTGTTTTTGGTGGGCGACCCGAAGCAGGCGATCTACAGCTTCCGCCATGCCGACCTGCACACCTACCTGCAGGCGCGCAGCGCTGCGGCGGCGGTGTACAGCCTGGCGCAGAACCAGCGCGCCAGCGCGGCCTTGATCAGCGCCTTGAACCGACTGTTCGGCCAGCATGGCCGGCCCTTCATGCTGGCCGGCCTGGACCACCAGCCGGTGGCCTTGGGCAGCAAACCACGCCCGCTGTTCATCGACAACAGCCAGCCAGGCGCACCGCCGGCCGCCGCGCTGCAGGTGTGGACGCTGCCGCGCCAGCGCGGTGCGCCGTTGATGAAGGCCGACGCCACGGCCCGCAGCGCCGCCGCCTGCGCCAGCGAGATCGCGCGGCTGCTGGCAGCGGGCCGCGGCGGCAGCATCACGCTGGGCGCTGCGCCGCTGGCCGCTGGCGACATGGCGGTGTTGGTGCGCAGCCATGCCCAGGCCGCGCTGATGCGCCAGGCGCTGGCGGTGCTGGGCGTGGCCAGCGTGGCCGTGTCGCAGGCCAGTGTGTTAGACAGCGACGACGCGGCCGAGCTGGCCCGCGTGCTGGCCGCCATGTTGCAGCCCGGGCACGACGGCCTGGTCAAGGCGGCACTGGCCAGCCGCTGGCTGGGCCTGGCGGCCGACCAGATCGAGAGCCTGGCCGCCGATGCGCTGGCCTGGCTGGCCCAGGTGCAGCAGTTCGCGCAACTTGGCGTGCTGTGGCGCAGCCGTGGCATTGGCGTGGCGCTGCAGCAGTGGCGCCAGCAGGCGCAGGTGGCGCAACGTCTGCTGGCCCATGGCGACGGCCAGCGCCGGCTCACCAACCTGCTGCACCTGGCCGAGCTGCTGCAGGGCGCCAGTGCCGGCGTTGCATCACCCGAGGCCTTGCTGCAATGGCTGCTGGCCCAGCGCGGGGCAGGCGGCGCCGCCGAGGCAACGCAGTTGCGGCTGGAGAGCGACCAGCACCTGGTGCAGATCGTCACCATCCACAAGAGCAAGGGCCTGGAGTACCCGCTGGTGTTCTGCCCCTTCCTGTGGCAAGGCCGCAGCGGCAGCAGCAGCGATGGCCTGGACGGCATCGCCGGCCACGACGACAGCGGCGCGGCAGTGGTCGATTTCCGCGCCGGCTTCGACGACAGCGCCGACGCTGGCGCCGCCAAGGCTCAGGCCAAGCTGGACGCTGCCGGCGAAACGCTGCGCCTGGTCTATGTGGCGCTGACGCGGGCAGTGCACCGCTGCTGGCTGGTGGCTGGCAGCTTTCGCAGCCACGCGGGCAAGCATGTGGGCCACGGTGAGAGCGCACGCAGCCTGCTGAACTGGCTGGTGCTGGGCGCAGGCCTGCAGCCTGCCGACTGGTTCAACCCCAAGCGGCCAGCGGCCACACCGGCCGAGATCGACGCCGCCTGGGCGCGCTTGGCCGATGGCACGACTGCCGAACCCGCCAACCCTGCCGACCCCGCCGACCCTGCCGATGACAGCAACGCCGCTGGCCCTGCCATCGCTGTAGGCGTGCTGCCGGCTGCGTCGGTGCGGCCATTGCCACCGCATGGCGGCGACGGCGCCGCGCTGCACGCGCTGGCAGCGCCCCCACACCTGCCCGGCGGTTGGTGGATCGGCAGCTTCAGCAGCCTGGCCCAGGGCGCCGATGCCGCGCTGGCCGACAGCAGCGGCACGCTGGCCGACGACACCGGCCTGCAGCCCCGCGCCAGCGCCGACCATGACTCGCGGGCCGATGTCGATGTCGATGTCGATGCCGGTGCCAACACCAGCGCCGATGCCATTGCGGCGGCCGCCCCCACGCCCCCGCCGGCCGACGACGTGCTGCGCTTCCCACGCGGCACGCTGGCCGGCGAGGCAGTGCATGCAGCGTTCGAGTTCGCGGATTTCAGCAACGCCGCCAGCTGGCCGGCGGCCATCGGCCAGGCGCTGGCGCGGCTGGGGCCGCAGCCTGGCCACAAGCCG
>JANNMP010000547.1:0-7081 GCA_031398015.1 Burkholderiaceae bacterium | reverse complement strand
GCATCGACCACCTTGATCATCACCGGCGTGATGTCCAGCCCGGTGCCGTCGCCCTCGATGAACGGGATGATCGGGTGATCAGGCACGTTCAGCGAGAAGTCGGCGTTGACGGTGATCTTCTGCCCACCCTCGGGCACCTTGATGTGCTGGTCCATGTGCGTTGGCTTTCGCGCGGCTGCGCTGCGGTTGGATGACAAGCTGAGTTTAGGCGGTCAGCCAAAGCACCAGGCGATCACGCGTTGCCACAGGCCATGGCCCAGTGCCCAGGCCGATGCCAGTGCCAACGCGGCGCCAGCCCAGCGCACCGCCAGCGCCGGTGAGCTGGCCCCTGCGCCGCTGCGCTGGCCGCCAAAACGCCACCACAGCGCCGGCCCCAGCACCAGGCCGGCAGCCGATGCGCTGGCAAACCCCGCCATCACCAACGCACCGCCTGCGGCTGTGTTGGCCAGCGCCGCCACCAGCAGCGCCGATTGCAGCAAACCGCAGGGCCAGGCCACCCAGGCCAGGCCGATGCCGGCGCTGCGCACCGGCGCACGCATGGCCTGCCAGCGCCCGGCCACTGGCAGCGCCGCGCTGGCGCGCGCACGGCCGATGCGGTCCATCCAGCCTGGCTGGCGCCCTTGCCACAGCAGGTAGAAGCCGAGTGACATGGCCGCCAGGTGCACCAGCGTCCACAACGGCCGCAGCGCGGCCACCGCCTGGCCCAGCGTGGCCAGGCTGCCCACGCTGGCCGCCACCACCGCCCCCGCAGTTGCATAGGCCAGCAAGCGGCCGGTGTGCAAGGCCAGCAGTTGCTGCCAGCGCCCGCCACCAGTTGCAGCAGTGCAGGCCGCGCCGCACATCGCCAGGCAGTGCGGCGTGCCCGCCAGGCCCATCAACACCGCACTGAAGGTCAGCGCCAGGTCCATCGGCGGCCCCAGGCAAGGTCAGCGCCGGAAGGCGCCCGACGCACCGTCGTGGTTGATGCGTGCGCTGTCGGCGTCCAGCAAGCGGGTCAGCAAGCCGGCGGCCGTGATCACTGCCCAGAAGCCGAAGAACGCCAGCGTGTAGACGGCCGTGGCCGACAGCGCAAGCGCCGCGCCACCCGGCCAGCGCAGGCCAGCGGGGTCAACCAGCGCGAACACCAGCACTTCCAGCACGCCGGCCATCAGAAAGGCCGGCCACAGGATGGTCATCAAGCGGGGTTGCATGCGGGGCTGCCGGATGTGCTGCTTGCGGCGTCAGCGCGGTGCGGGCGTGGCCGCATGGTTGCGGGCCTGCATCGCGGGTGAATCGGCGCCTGGCTGCTGCGCCACCTGCCGTGCCGTGGGGGCCTCGGTCAATACCGTGTCGGCGCCGTGCCAGGCAATCAGGCCGGTGGCGATGGCCGCCACCACCACCAGCGCCGGCCCACCCAGCACCAGCCAGACCATGCCCACCTGCCACCACGGTGTTGGCGCGGGGTCGGGCGCTGGCTTGGCTAGCGATGCTGGGTTGGCCAGCGATGCTGGGTTGGGTGTGGAAGCGTCGTTGACCATTGCTTGTCTCCCGGGCCGCATTCAGCGCGGCACCACAAAGCTGGATTGTTCACGCACCGCTGCTGCGGTGCCCGGTTGGCTGCTGCTGTCACTGCCCAGCAAGCCGATGTCGAAGTGGATGGGGTGCGCACCTGGCCCGGCACCGCTGGCCGCATCGGCCGGCAAACGCACGCTCAGCGTGATCCAGCGTGCCTGCGCCGGCGCCAGCAGCACATCGGGCACGGCTTGCAGCGTGATGCCGGGCAAGCCACCCACGGCCAGCGCAAAGCGCTGCGGCCGCTCGGTGGCATTCATGATCTGCAGGCGGAAGATGTTCTCCACCTGGCCGTTGTCCACCAGCCGCGCCAGTGCCGCGCGGTCACGTTCCACGTCCACCTTGAACGGCGAGCGCGTGGCCAGGCTCCAGAAGAAGGCCAGCAGGATCAGCAGCAGCACCGCGCTGTAAGCCAGCACCCGCGGCCGCGCCAACCGGCCCAGCCACTGGCTGCGGCCGGTGGCTTGCGCGATGCCATCTTGCGTGTCGTAGCGGATCAGGCCCTTGGGGTAGTTCATCTTGTCCATCACGCTGTCACACACGTCGATGCAGGCGGCGCAGCCGATGCATTCGTACTGCAGGCCGTTGCGGATGTCGATGCCGGTGGGGCAGACCTGCACACACAGGCCGCAGTCGATGCAAGAGCCCAGACCCAGGGCGCTGGGGTCGGCCTTGCGTGGGCGTGAGCCGCGCGGCTCACCCCGCGTGCTGTCGTAGCCGATGACCAGCGTGTCGCGGTCGAACATCACGCTCTGGAAGCGGGCGTAGGGGCACATGTACTTGCACACCTGCTCGCGCAGAAAGCCGGCATTGCCATAGGTGGCCAGGCCGTAGAACAGCACCCAGAACCATTCCCAGGGCCCGAAGCCCAGCGTGGCGGCGGCCGCAGCCAGGCTGTGGATGGGCGTGAAGTAGCCAACGAAGGTGAAGCCGGTCCACAGGCCGATGGCCAGCCAGACGCCATGCTTGGCCGCCTTGCGCCACAGCCGCCTGGCAGTCCAGGGCCCGGCGTCGAGCTTCATGCGGGCGATGCGGTCGCCCTCGATGCGGGTCTCCACCCACATGAACATCTCGGTGTACACCGTCTGCGGGCAGGCAAAGCCGCACCACAGCCGCCCGGCCACCGCAGTGAACAAGAACAGCGCGTAGGCCGAAATGATCAGCAGCGCGGTGAGGTAGATGAAGTCCTGCGGGTGCAGCACCATCGGCCCGATGTAGAAGCGGCGCTCCCCCAGGTCAAACAGCACCGCCTGGCGGCCGTTCCAGCTGAGCCAGGGCACGCCGTAGAACAAGATCTGGGTGAACCACACCAAGCCCCAGCGCCAGGTGGCGAACAGCCCGCTGACGGCCCGTGGGTAGATCTTCTTCTGCGCCTGGAACAGCGAGACCACCGCCACGGCCGCGTCATCACCCACCAGGCCGGGCGCTTGGGCGCGGGCTGCGGCGGCGGTTTTCGCAGAGGGCGTGTCGCTCATCTTGCGTGCCAGGCTGGCGCGGGCACGGTGCTATTTGGTGGTGGCCACGGCACTGGTCTGCGACAAGCTCCACACATAGGCGGCCAGCACCTGGATCTGCTCGGCCGACAGGCGGTCAGCGAAGGCCGGCATCACGTTGTTGATGCCGTTGTTGACGACGCCTGCCACCGCTGCCTCGCCCCAGCCATGCAGCCAGATGGTGTCTGCCAGGTTGGGCGCGCCCAGCGCCTGGTTGCCCTTGCCATCCGCGCCGTGGCAGGCTGCGCAGACCGAGAACCTGGCCTTGCCCAGCTGCGCGGCCAGGTTGTTGTGCGGGCTGCCCGACAGGCTGAGCACATGGTGGGCGACGTTGCGCACATCGTCGGCCGTGCCCATTGCGGCGGCCATCGGCGGCATCATGCCCACGCGCCCGCCGTGGATCGTTTTCTGGATGTAGGCCGCCCCGCTGCCGCCCAGCCAGTCACCGTCGGTCAGGTTCGGGAAGCCCTTGCTGCCGCGGGCGTCTGCGCCATGGCACTGGGCGCAGTTGTTGCTGAAGAGGCGCTCGCCGATGCCCATGGCCTGGGCATCCTTGGCCAGCGCATCAGCGGGCATGGCGCTGAACTTGGCGTACACCGGCGCCATCGCCACGCGGGCCTTCTGCTGCTCGGCCTGCAGTTGTGCGCTGCTGCTCCAGTTCAGCAGCCCGGGCAGGCTGCCCAGGCCGGGATACAGCGCCAGATAGATGGCCGAAAACACCACCGTGATGATGAACAACCAGAACCACCAGCGTGGCAGCGGGTTGTTCATCTCGCGCAGGTCTTCGTCCCAGACATGGCCGGTGGTGTTGTCGGCCGCCATCGGTTCGCGCTTGCTGGCCACCGCCAGCACGAACAGGCAGAACACCAGCGACAGCACGGTCAGGCCGCCCACGTACCAGGCCCAGCCGCTGTGGAAGAAATCGCTCACGGCCGGTCTCCTGGCGGGTTGTGGTCAGCGGCGTGCGGCAGCTCGTCGAGAAACGGCAGCTGCGCCGCCTCGTCGAATGCGGCGCGGCGCTTGCGCGACAGCGCAAAGCCGATGATGCCGATGAAGACCAGAAACAGCAGCAGCGTGCTGATGGCCCGAAGTTGGTTGACGTCCATGCGAGGCTCCTGCGGCGGCGTTACTTGCGGTGGATGCCCATCACCTGCAGGTAGGCGATGACGGCTTCCATCTCGGTCTTGCCCTGCACATCGGCGGCGGCTTGGCCGATCTCGGCGTCGCTGTAGGGCACGCCCACCTGGCGCAGGCCGCGCATCTTGGGCGCCAGCTCGGCCGCATCCAGCGTGGCCGTGGCCAGCCAGGGGTAGCCCGGCATGTTGCTCTCGGGCACCAGGTCTCGCGGGTTGATCAGGTGCAGGCGGTGCCACTCGTCGCTGTACTTGCCGCCCACGCGGTGCAGGTCGGGCCCGGTGCGCTTGCTGCCCCACTGGAACGGGTGGTCGTAGACAAACTCACCGGCCACCGACCAGCTGCCGTAGCGCAGCGTCTCGGCGCGCAGCGGCCGGATCATCTGCGAATGGCAGTTGTAGCAGCCCTCGCGGATGTAGACATCACGCCCGGCCAGCTGCAGCGCGGTGTAGGGCTTCAGGCCCGCCACCGGCTGCGTGGTGCTGCGCTGGAAGAACAAGGGCACGATCTCGACCAGGCCACCGAACAGCAACACCACCAAGGTGAGCACGATCAGCAGGATGGTGTTGGTCTCGATCTTCTGATGACCGGTGACAGGGGCTTGGTTGGCCATGGTGCGCAGCTCCTTGTTGTGCGTCAGGCGTGCGCCACGACCATCGGCACAGGCGCGGCAACGGCCTTGCCGGCCTTGATCGTCATCACCACGTTCCAGGCCATGATCAGCATGCCCCCCAGGTACAGCAGGCCGCCGCCCAAGCGGATGACGTAGAACGGGTGGCTGGCCTTGACGCTCTCGACAAAGCTGTAGACCAGGGTGCCGTCGGGGTTGACGGCGCGCCACATCAGGCCCTGCATCACGCCGGCGATCCACATCGCGGCGATGTACAGCACGATGCCCACCGTGGCCAGCCAGAAATGCAGCTCGATGGCGCGCACGCTGTGCATCGTGCTGCGGCCAAACATCTTCGGGATCAGGTGGTAAAGCGAGCCGATGGTGATCATGCCCACCCAGCCCAGCGCGCCGCTGTGCACATGGCCGATGGTCCAGTCGGTGTAGTGGCTCAGGGCATTGACGGTCTTGATCGACATCATCGGCCCCTCGAAGGTGCTCATGCCGTAGAACGACAGCGCCACGATCAGGAACTTCAGGATCGCGTCGTCACGCAGTTTGTGCCAGGCGCCGCTCAACGTCATCACGCCATTGATCATGCCGCCCCAGCTAGGCGCCAGCAACACCAGGCTGAAGACCATGCCCACGCTTTGCGCCCAGTCGGGCAAGGCGGTGTAGTGCAGGTGGTGCGGGCCGGCCCACATGTAGGTGAAGATCAGCGCCCAGAAGTGCACGATCGACAACCGGTAGCTGTACACCGGACGGCCCGCCTGCTTGGGGATGTAGTAATACATCATGCCCAGGAAGCCGGCGGTCAGGAAGAAGCCCACCGCGTTGTGGCCGTACCACCACTGGATCATCGCGTCCTGCACACCGGCATAGGCGCTGTAACTCTTGGTCCAGCTCACCGGGATGGCCGCAGCGTTGACGATGTGCAGCAGCGCCACCGCCAGGATGAAGGCGCCGAAGAACCAGTTGGCCACGTAGATGTGGCGGATCTGGCGCTTGCCCAACGTACCGAAGAACACCACCGCGTAGGCCACCCACACCACGGTGATGAGCAGGTCGATCGGCCATTCGAGTTCGGCGTACTCCTTGCCCTGGGTCATGCCCATTGGCAAGCTGACCACCGCCGCCAGGATCACCAGGTTCCAGCCGATGAAGGTGAACATGGCCAGGCCGGGCGAGAACAGCCGCGTCTGGCAGGTGCGCTGCACCACATGTAGGCTGGTGGCCATCAGCGCGCAGCCGCCGAAGGCAAAGATCACCGCATTGGTGTGCAGCGGGCGCAGGCGGCCATAGCTCAGCCAGGGGATGTCGAAGTTCAGCGCCGGCCAGGCCAGCTGGGCGGCGATGAACACGCCCACAGCCATGCCCACGATGCCGTAGACCACCGACATCAGCGCAAAACCGCGCACCGCGGTGTCGCTGTACACCGGCGTTGTGCTGCTGGAACTTCTTGTCATGGATAGGCCTCCTCGGGCAGTGCGGATGTTGCTCAAACGCTTGGCCGGCGCGATTGTTCGGGCCCGGCCATGGCCGGCCTTTGACCGGGATCAAACGACGCAGCGTCGGCGGTGCCAGCCGGCACATCGGCGTCAATGAAACGTGCACCTTCGCGTTCCACGTCGTCGAACTGGCCGCGGTGCAGGGCCCAGCCGAACAGACCCAGGATCAGCAGCACCAGCACCGCCGACAAGGGGATCAGCAAGTAGAGGATGTCCATGTCAGGCGGCGGCAGACGCGCTGCAGACAGCGGCTGCGGCAGGTGCTGCTGGTGTGGTGCCGGCCAGCGGCTTGGCCAGGCGCAGCGCGTTGGCCACCACCAGCAGCGAGCTGCAGGCCATGCCCAGGCCCGCTGCCCACGGTGGCAGCCAGCCCAGCAACGCCAGCGGGATGCACACCGCGTTGTAGGCCGCCGCCCACAGCATGTTCTGGCGCACCACGGCCATCGTGCGCCGGGCCAGGTCAATGGCCAGCACGATGTCGCCCAAGCGGCCCGACGCCAGCACCGCGTCGGCCCGCGTGCGCGCCAGCAGTGCGCCCTGCCCCATCGCCACACTGACATCGGCACGCGCCAGCACCGGTGCGTCATTGATGCCGTCACCGACCATCGCCACGCGTTGGCCCTGCGCCTGCGCGGCAGCCACCTCGGCCAGCTTGCGCTCGGGTGTGGCGCCGCCGACCACACCATCAACGGCCAGCCAGCGGCCCAATTGCTCAGCACGCTGTGGCTGGTCACCCGACAGCAGCAGCACCTGCAGGCCACGCTGGCGCAGCGCCGCCACGGTGG
>JANNMP010000407.1:0-2454 GCA_031398015.1 Burkholderiaceae bacterium | reverse complement strand
CGCCTGATCGGCCATGCCGACGGTGACGCCAGGCGCCTGCTCAACGCCTACCAGGCCTTGGTCGATGGCTTGGCCGACAACGGTGCCGCGCCGCCCGCGCAAATCGACGAAGCCCGCCTGGAGCACACGCTGGGCGAGTTGCTGCGCCGCTACGACAAAGGCGGCGACCAGTTCTACGACACGATCAGCGCGCTGCACAAGAGCGTTCGTGGCAGCGACCCCGACGCTGCGCTGTACTGGCTGGCGCGTTTGCTCGACGGTGGCGCCGACCCACGCTATGTGGCACGGCGGGTGATCCGCATGGCCAGTGAAGACATCGGCCTGGCCGACCCGCGTGGCCAGACGCTGGCACTCGAAGCCACTGCGGTCTATGAGCGCCTGGGCTCGCCCGAAGGTGAGCTGGCGCTGGCGCAGGCGGTGGTCTACCTGGCGGTGGCGCCCAAGAGCAACGCGGTGTACACGGCCTGGAACGCGGTGCGCGCGCTGGTCAAGCAAGACAGCACCCGCCCGGTGCCGATGCACTTGCGCAATGCCCCCACCCAGCTGATGAAAGGCCTGGGCCATGGCGCTGGCTACCGCTATGCGCATGACGAAGCCGGTGGCTTTGCAGCGGGTGAAACCTACCTGCCGGAGGGCTTGGCCGGCCAGCAGTTCTACCAGCCCGCGCCGCGTGGGCTGGAGCAGCGCATCGGCGAGCGCCTGGCCGACTTGCGGCGGCTCAACCAGGCCACTGCCACCACAGCAGCGGCGGTCGATGCGGGCCGGGAATCTCCCCCCGTCTAGGCCCAGCCCCGCTGCCTAGAATCGCCCGCAGCGAGCCCGGCCGCCCACGGCCGGCTTCTTGCCAGCCACAACAACAGCAGCCCGGCCGTGTTCCGGTGCTGCGGGCCCAGGCGGTGTTTCCCGCCTGGCCCAAGGACCGGAGACCCCACCATGGATATCTTGTTGCAACAGATCATCAACGGTCTGGTGCTGGGCAGCATGTATGCACTGGTGGCCCTGGGCTACACGATGGTGTACGGCATCATCAACCTGATCAATTTCGCCCATGGCGAGGTGCTGATGGTGGGCGCCCTCACCAGCTGGACGGTGCTGCGCATGTTGGCCGACAGCGGCTTGCCGGGCTGGCTGATGCTGCTGATCAGCCTGGTGGCAGCGGTGGTGGTGTGCTCGGCACTGAACTACCTGATCGAGAAGATCGCCTACAAACCCCTGCGCACCGCACCGCGCCTGGCGCCGCTGATCACCGCCATGGGCATGAGCCTGCTGCTGCAGACACTGGCCATGATCATCTGGCAGCCCAGCACCAAGCCGTACCCGATCCTGCTGCCGAATGACCCGATCTTCATCGGTGGCGCGGTGATCAACCTCACCCAGATCCTGATCCTGGCCACCACGGTGGTGGTGCTGCTGGCGCTGATGTACCTGGTCAACCGCACCAAGCTGGGCCGGGCCATGCGCGCCACCGCCGAGAACCCGCGGGTGGCCGCGCTGATGGGCGTGCGGCCTGACCATGTGATCTCGGCCACCTTCATCATCGGCGCCGCCCTGGCCGCGCTGGCGGGGGTGATGTACGCCGCCAACTACGGCACGGTGCAGCACACCATGGGCTTCCTGCCGGGCTTGAAGGCGTTCACCGCAGCCGTGTTCGGCGGCATCGGCAACCTGGGCGGCGCGGTGGTGGGCGGCGTGCTGCTGGGCATCATCGAGGCGCTGGGTTCGGGCTACATCGGCGCACTCACCGGTGGTGTGCTGGGCAGCCAGTACTCTGACATCTTCGCCTTCATGGTGCTGATCCTGGTGCTCACCGTGCGGCCCCAGGGCCTGATGGGTGAACGGGTTGCAGACCGGGCCTGACGCGAGGACACCACCATGAAAAACAAACTCATCGTCTTCCTGATCGCCGCCGTGGCACTGATGGTGCTGCCGCTGATCGCGCAATCGGCCGGCAACTTCTGGGTGCGCATGCTCGACTTTGCGCTGCTCTACGTGCTGCTGGCGTTGGGCCTGAACATCGTGGTGGGCTATGCCGGCCTGCTCGACCTGGGCTATGTCGCCTTCTACGCGGTGGGCGCCTACATGTTCGGCCTGCTGGCCTCGCCCCACCTGGCCGACAACTTCGCCTTCATCAAGGCCAACTTCCCCAACGGCCTGCACAGCCCCATCTGGCTGGTCATTCCACTTGGGGCCGGGCTGGCGGGCCTGGCCGGCATGCTGCTGGGCGCGCCCACGCTGAAGCTGCGCGGTGACTACCTGGCCATCGTGACGCTGGGCTTCGGCGAGATCGTGCGGGTGTTCATGAACAACCTCGACCGCCCGGTCAACATCACCAACGGGCCCAAGGGCCTGGCGCAGATCGACAGCCTGAAATTCTTCGGCCTCGATTTCGGCAAGACGGGTGACTTGTTCGGCTACGAGATCTCATCGGTCACCAAGTACTACTACCTGTTCCTG
>JANNMP010000397.1:0-2586 GCA_031398015.1 Burkholderiaceae bacterium | reverse complement strand
CATTGCCCGCGCGGCGCTGGAGAGCATTGCCTTCCAGAGCGCGGCGCTGCTGCAGGCGATGAGCCTGGACGCGGTGGCCGGCGGTGGCTCACCCGTGGCCGAGCTGCGCGTGGACGGCGGCGCTTGCGTCAATGACCTGTTGATGCAGTTCCAAGCCGATTTGCTGGGCATCCCGGTGCTGCGCCCGCAAGTGACCGAGACCACCGCGCTGGGCGCCGCTTACTTGGCGGGTTTGGCAGTGGGGGTGTTCAAGAACCTGGATGAACTGTCGGCGCTGTGGCAGGTGCAGCGGCGCTTTCACCCCACGCTGCCACGCGCGCGGGCGCTGGCGCTGATGGCCGAGTGGGCGCATGCGGTGCGCCAGGCAGCCGCCACTTGAGACGCTGGCGCTGAGCAAGCCGCGCATATGGCCAGCACCCGCAGCGCAACCACCAAGCGCCAACCAGCGCCGGGCCCGGGTGCGGTGCACACCACCGCCCAGTGGCTGCTGGGCTGGTGGCACATCCTGCACCTGGCTGCGGTGATGGGTGTGCTGGCGCTGTCGCCCAGCGGCCGGCGCCAGGCCCGGCGCAGTGGCCTGGCCGCGCCGCTGGTGGCCGCCAGCGGGCCGCTGCTGCTGGGCTTCACGGCGGCGATGGCGCTGGCCAGCCTGGTGGTGATCCGCATCGTCATCGTCACCGCGCAGAGCTATGGCTTGTCGCAGTACGCGCTGGAGATGGTGGTGCGGGTGCTGGTGCTGGAGCTGATTCCGCTGGCCGCAGCGCTGTTTGGTGCGCTCAACGCCACGCTGCCGATGGCCGACGAGCTGGCCGCACAACGCAGCCGGGGCGCGTTCGAAGCCGAGCGCGCACAGGGCCGTGACCCGCTGGCCACCCTGGTGCTGCCTCGCCTGCTGGCCGGGCTGTTTGCGGTGCTGCTGCTGGCCGCGCTGAGCTGCGTGGTGACGCTGGTGCTGGCCTACCTGGCAGCGCATGGCTTCTCGGGCGGCGGCTTCGAGCGCTACACCCGCACCGTGGGCCGGGTGTTCAGCCCGTCGGTGTCGATGATCTTCGGCTTGAAGGTGTTCCTGCTGGGCTCGGCCGTGGCCTGGTTGCCGCTGGTCACCGTGTTGCTGAACCCGGCAGGCCGGCGCAGCCGCGCCAGTGTGGAGCTGCAAGGCCTGGTGCGCCTGGTGCTGGTGGTGCTGCTGGTGGAGGCGGCGTCGCTGGTGGGCAACTACAGTTGATGGCGCCACCATGCCCAGCCCACCCACCCCGCAGCAAGAGCCACCGCAGCCGCAATCGCAGCAGCAGCCGCAGCAGCAGCCGCAATCGCAATCGCAACCGCAACCACAGCTGCAGCCCGACGGCCCGCTCACCATCGCGGCCGTGCCGCACCTGCAAGCCAAGGCCACCGGCCTGCTGTTGCTGATGGCGCTGCTGCTGTGCGGCGCCATCGGCTACCTGCTGTATGCCCGCGGCGCCTTCGAGCCCACCCAGCGCCTGGTGCTGCTGGCCGACGATGCCGAGGGTGTCACCGTGGGCATGGACCTCACCTTTGCCGGCTTTCCGATCGGCCGGGTGCAGCACATCACGCTGGCGGCCGAGGGCAATGCCCGCATCCTGGTGGACGTGCCGCGCAGAGACGCCCATTGGCTGCGCAGCAGCAGCGTCTTCACCCTTGTGCGCGGTTTGCTGGGCAACACCAACCTGCGCGCCTACAGCGGCCAGCTGAGCGACCCACCGCTGCCCGACAACGCCGAGCGCAAGGTGCTGGCCGGTGATGCCACCACCGAAATCCCCCAGCTGGTGGCCAGCGCGCGCGAGCTGGTGCAACGCCTGAGCGCACTGGCCGCGCCCGACGCCGCGCTGGCCGGCAGCCTGGCCAACCTGCAGGCTGCCACCGCAGCCATCACCGGCCCAGGTGGCGCCCTGGGCCTGCTGCTGGGCAAGGGCGATGAGGCCGGCAAACTCAGCACCGCGCTGGACCGCAGCAATGCCTTGCTGGCCAGCGCCAGCGGCCTGGTGGCACGCGCCGACACCCTGGCCGCCAGCCTTGACCGCCTGGCCGGCAAGGCCGATGCCCAGGTCTTTGGCAACCAGGGCCTGCTGCCCGAGACCCGCAGCACGGTGCTGCAGCTCAATGCGCTGCTGGGTGACGCCCGAGGCACCCTCACCCGGGTCGATGCCGTGCTGGCCGAGGCCCAGGGTGTGGCCGGCAACATGCGCAGCGCCAGCACCGACCTGGGCACGCTGCGCGCTGAAGTGGAGGCCAGCCTGCGCAAAGTGCAGCAACTGGTGGACGAGGTCAACCGCAAATGGCCGTTTGCGCGCGACACCGAGCTGAAGCTGCCATGAGCACCGCCCGGCCGCCCGACGAGCGAATTGCGCAGTGCGCAGCACGGAGGGTCCCGGTGACCGGCGCACAGCAATGCCGGCCCGCTGCCGCGCTGCTGCTGGCCGCCTGGCTGGCCGGCTGCGCCAGCGGCCCATCGCCGCCCGATTGGCAGCTCTGCGCCAAGGCGGCTCTGGACCTTGCGGTGGCGGCTGATTTGCGGGGCGACAGTCGGATTGCGGCGCTGGAGTTCGACCGCGCCCGCACCGAGCT
>JANNMP010000396.1:0-7806 GCA_031398015.1 Burkholderiaceae bacterium | reverse complement strand
TCGTGCTGGGCAAGCCGCTGATGGGCCCCGGCATCACGCTGACCCAGGTGCTGGCGGCCACCGACTATGTGTGCCCGGCCATCGAGATCATCGACGCCCGCATCGAGCAATTCGACCGCGACACCAAGGCGCCACGCAAGGTGACCGACACCATCAGCGATTTCGCTGCCAATGCCGGCATCGTGCTGGGTGGCCGGCCGGTCAAGCCCGACGCGGTGGATTTGCGCTGGGTCGGCGCCATGCTGTTCAAGAACGGCGTCATCGAGGAGACCGGCCTGGCGGCTGCGGTGCTCAACCACCCGGCCACCGGCGTGGCCTGGCTGGCCAACAAGATCGCGCCACACGGCGAGGGCTTGCGCGCTGGCGACGTGGTGCTGGCCGGCAGCTTCACCCGGCCCACTCAGGCGGTGGCCGGCGACACCTTGCATGCCGACTACGGCCCCTTGGGCACGGTGTCATTCCGCTTCGTCTGAGCCAGCGGCTCCCGCCGCCTGATCAGACCGGGCAACTCAAGGGCGGACGACGATCTCGTTGCGCACCGAGGTCACGCCGCTCACTTTGCGTGCCAGAGCTTCAGCGGTGGTGCGCTCGGTGTTGCCCTTGGCAAAGCCCGACAGCATCACGGTGCCCTTCATCGTCTCCACGCTGATCGACGAGGCATCGACCATCTTGTTCTCGACGAAGCGTGCCTTCACCGCGGTGGTGATGGCGGTGTCGTCGACATAGGCGCCCACGCTTTCCTGGCCACGGGTGACGGCGCAGCCGGTGGCGGTGAGCATGGCGGCGGCGGTGAGGATGGCGGCAAGGCCGAGGCGGTGGTTCATGGTGAAGCTCCTGGGTGGATGGTTGTTCGGGCTGGTGGTCAACACGCCGGTCTTGCGACCCAGCAATCAACCCACCAACCCTGGTAACGAGTCTCACAGCACCGACAGTCAGCAGACATCGGCGCGACACCGGGCGCGGCGTAGGACAGCAGGCCTTTGTGCGTCTGTGGTGCGCTTGCGTGCGGCAACGCACAGAAGCACCGGCCTGCCGGGCCCAGGCTGATGTGCTCCGCAAGCCATGAAAGGCCACCCCATGCACCCCCACCACCCGCACCACCCGCACCCCCATCACCCCCACCGCGCTGCCCACATGTTGGCAGCGCTGGCATGCACCACGCTGCTGCTGGGCGCCTGTGCCAGCGTGCCGGCACCCACCGCGCAACTCGCGGTCAGCACCGCCGCCGTGGCCCATGCCGCAGCAGCTGGCGGCCAGTCCACACCGTCGGCCGACCTGGCATTGGCGCGCGACAAACTGCAGCGCGCCAACCGGGCCATGGCTGACAAGGACCATGTGATCGCACTGCGCCTGGCCCAGCAAGCCCAGCTCGACGCGCTGGTGGCCGAGTCGCGCATGGAAACCGGCAAGGCCCGCCAGACCGCGCAGGAAGTGCAAGCCGCCGCCCAGGCGCTGAGTGAAGAGCTGGCGCGCAAGAAGCCATGAGCCGCAGCGCCCCGACCGAACAACACTTTCAGGATCCCACGATGACACGCCACACCGCCCACACCAGCGCCCACATCAACACCCCGACACATTTGCGCTGCGACACAGCCCCAAGCCCGGCCGGCCGTCCACTGCTGCTGCCCATCGCGCTGCTGGTGCTGGCCAGCCTGGCGGCCTGCAGCAGCGTGCCGCAGACCAATGCCCAACTCGAATCAGCGCGCAGCCAGTTGCGCGCCGCCCGCGCCGACCCGCAAACCCTGGGCCTGACCGGGCCTGAGCTGCAGCAAGCCAGCGCCGCGATGGACGCCGCTGAATCTGCCCAGGCGCGCGGCGACGACCGCGCCACGGTCGACCACTTGGCCTATCTGGCCAGCCAGCGCACGGTGCTGCTGCAAGAGGCCGGCAACCGCCGCACTGCCGAGGCCACGCTGGCCCAGGCCAACCGCGGCCGCGACCAGCAGCGCCTGGCCGCCCGCACGCAAGAAGCCGACAGCGCCCAGCGCAGCGCCGTGGCCTCGCAGCAGGACGCAGCGGCCGCGCAGCGCAATGCTGAAGCCGCGCAACGCGACGCCCAGGCCGCACAGCGCGATGCCCAGGCCGCGCAGCGCCAGGCCGGTGCGTCGCAGCAGCAGGCCGGTGAGGCTGAGCGCCGCGCCGATGCCCTGGCGCAGCAGCTGCAGGCACTGGACGCGAAAAAGACCGAGCGTGGCATGGTGGTCACCATCGGCGACGTGCTGTTCGACACCGACCAGGCGCAAATCAAGGGCGGCGCCGTGCGCAACATGGACAAGTTGGTCGGCTTCTTGAAGACCTACCCGCAGCGCCGTGCGCTGATCGAGGGCCACACCGACAGCACCGGCGGGTCGGTGCACAACCAGGCCTTGTCGGCGCGGCGCGCCGACGCGGTGCGCCTGGCGCTGGTGGATGCCGGTGTGGGTGCGGACCGCTTGAGCGCCCAGGGCCTGGGCGCCAGCCATCCAGTGGCCGGCAATGACAGCGCCAGCGGCCGGCAGCAGAACCGCCGGGTCGAGATCGTGCTGTCAGACGACAGCGGCAGGATCGTGCAGCGGTGACGGCCAGCGCGGCTGCGGCGCGGCGCTCGCCTGCCCGCCCGCGATCGGCTGCTGGCGCCAAAACGCCATCGCCTCGGCCTGGCGCTGTGCCGGCCACACGGCAGCGGCTGCATTGGCCTGGGCGCGGGCGGCATCGGGGCTGGCAGCATGGCCAAACAGGAACACCTTGCCCAGCCGCTGGCCGGGCGCCACCGTCACCGTTTGCGCCAACGCGGCGCAAGCCGTGTGGCCTGTGCCAGGCTGGCAACCCAGGCGCGACGGCAACAGCGGCTGGCCCAGCACGTCGCGCAGTTCGCGGCAGTCGCAGGTCCAGTCGTCCACGCCATCGTCAAGGCTGCTGCCGCGCCCGGTGTCGGGGCTGGCCATCGCCAGCCAACGGGTGTGCTGGCTGCCGCCATGGCCGGCTGCCGGCAGTGTTGCCAACAGCGTTGTCAGCTGGCCGCGCAGCAGGCGCTGGCGGTGCAGCGAGCTTGTCACACCAGCGTCGGCTTCGGCAGCATCGGCCGGCGGCCAGTCCAGCACCGCCACCAGCCGCAGTGTCAGTGGTGCATCGCCCAGGTTGTGCAGCCGCAGGCTGCGCTGCTGCACCCCTTGCTGCTGATCGCTGCAGCATTGCAGCTCGCAATGCAGCGCACCGCGCTGGTGCAGCACGCGCGTGAGGCCGGGTTCATGCTCCACCTGATGCCGCACGCCGTGCGCGCCCCACGCCCGGGGTGTGACGCTCCAGGTCTGCAAGCTGTGCCGGTCTTGCAGCAGCAGCCACTCACTGGGCGGTTGGGGTGTCGAACCGACAGCCTGGGGACTGAACATCTCGGTCCTGCGCAAACATGTGGATGCCTGGAACTGTCGCAGCCCACCGCCGCAGGCGTCTGTGCACTGGCACACACAAGCTGCCGGGCGCGGGGATCGAAGGCACCTGCCGGTGTGTGCGGTGCCGAACAGTCAATACTCGCAGTTATGCCTATCATCGGCGACAAGCGCAGGCCGCCCACGTACACCCTACAGCCGCCATGAGCCCCTTAACCGAACCACGCCTGAACGAGCTGTTGGCCGCCCTGCCCGCCGCCGAATGGGCGCGCTGGCAGCCGCAGCTGGAATGGGTGGCCATGCCGCTGGGCCAGGTGGTCTATGAGTCCGGGCGCACGCTCAGCCATGTGTACTTTCCCACCACGGCCATCGTCTCGCTGCTGTACGTGATGGAGAACGGCTCCTCGGCCGAAATTGCCGTGGTCGGCCGCGAGGGCGTGGTCGGCATCTCGCTGTTCATGGGCGGTGGCACCACGCCCAGCCGGGGCGTGGTGCAAAGCGCCGGTGAAGGCTGGCGCCTGCCGGCCGCCGCCGTGACGGACGAGTTCAACCGGTCCCACCCGGTGATGCACCTGCTGCTGCGCTACACCCAGGCACTGATCACCCAGATGGCGCAGACAGCGGTGTGCAACCGCCACCACACGCTGGACCAGCAGCTGTGCCGCTGGTTGCTGCTGAGCCTGGACCGCCTGCGCGGCAGCGACCTGGTGATGACACAGGAGCTGATCGCCAACATGCTGGGCGTGCGCCGTGAGGGTGTGACCGAGGCGGCAACCAACCTGCAGAAGCTGGGGCTGATCCGCTATGCACGCGGCCGCATCACGGTGCTGGACCGGCCCGGTCTGGCCGAGCGAACCTGCGAGTGCTACGAAGTGGTCAAGAAGGAATACGACCGCCTCTTGCCGGTGCGCCTGCCGGCCTGACCGTGCCAGCGCGCCAGGCGCTGTGTTCGCCAAGGCACAGACCGGCAGCGGCCCGGCCAGCAGACTCGGCTGCTTGCAAGCCCCGCGCCGGCGCTTGCAAGCGGGCCGGCGCGGGGCTGGCCACTTGCGGACGTTGCTGTGCCAGTTGCCCAGAACCATTTGATCGAGTTGCTGCCGCGTGCCGACAGGGTGCGCCTGCTGGCGCTGTGCGAGCCGGTGGACCTGGTGTTGGGTGAGGTGCTGTGTGAAGTCGATGCGCCGCTGGCGTTTGCCTACTTTCCGGTGGGCGGCTTCATCTCGCTGCTCACCCGCACTGGTGCCCACCCCAGCCTGGAGGTGGGCATGGTCGGGCGCGAAGGCATGCACGGCGCCACGCTGGCACTCGGCGTGCCCAGCATGCCGCTGCAGGCCCTGGTGCAAGGCGAGGGTTCGGCCTGGCGCATCAGCAGCACGGCGCTGCGCCGTGAGCTGGCCAGCAGCACCGCACTGCGCCGCACGCTGCTGCGCTATGTGGTGGTGGTGATGGGGCAGATGGCCACCTCGGCCGCCTGCCTGCGTTTTCACATGATCACCCCGCGCCTGGCGCGCTGGTTGTTGATGAGCGCCGACCGCGCCCATGCCAGCCAGTTTCAGGTGACACATGAATTCTTGGCCAGCATGCTGGGCGTGCGGCGGGTGGGCGTGACAGCGGCGGCCGGTGCGCTGCAGCGCCAGGGCCTGATCACCTACCGCCGCGGCCAGGTGACGGTGCTGGACCGCGCTGGCCTGGAGGCCGCAGCGTGCGTCTGCTACGCGCACCAGCACCAGGCCTACCAGACACTGCTGGGCTGAACTGGGCCCCTGAGGCAGGCGGCAGCCCGAAGCCGCTCAGGCCGCCAGCGCGCTGGCCGGCATGGCTGGTTGCGCAGCCGCCAGCGGCAGGCGCACCTCGATGCGCGTGCCCTGCCCCGGCGCTGACACCAGCTGCAGATGGCCGTGCTCGGCCTGCACCCGAAAGCGCATGCCCAGCAGGCCGTTGGCACCACGCGGCAGCGCCTGGGCGTCGAAACCGACACCATCGTCACGCACCAGCAGCCGCACCTGGCCGTCGTCTTCACGCATGTCCAGCCACACCTGGCTGGCCTTGGCGTGTTTGCCGATGTTGTTCAATGATTCCTGCACCAGGCGGTAGACCATCAGGTCCGCCTGCGGCTGCAGGCGCACCGGTTGCAGGTTGCAGTGCACCGGCAAGCCGCCGGCGCGGGCAAAGTCCGACGCCAGGATCTCCAGCGTGCTGACCAGGCCCAGGTGGGCCAGTGCCGATGGGTGCAGGTCTTCGGTGATGTTGCGCTTGAGCGCGATGACGCTGTCGATGGCTGTCACCATGTGGGCCAGGCGCGCCAGCACCTCGGGCTGGCTGCCAGCCAGGCGGATGCGGATGCGTGCAGCGTCCATCTTGGCCGATGTCAGCAAGGCGCCCAGCTCGTCGTGCAGGTCACGCGCCAGGCGGCGGCGCTCGTCCTCGCGCGCGGTCTGCAGGTGTTGGGCCAGTTGCACCAGCTCGGCGGTGCGCTGCGCCACCACCTCCTCCAGGCCCAGGTTCTCCATGTCGCTGACCTGCTGCAGCACTTGCTGGCGCTGCTGCAGTGCCAGGCCCTGGCGGTGCACCAGGAACAGCGCCACCAGGCTGATGGCGCTGAGCACCACCACGCCGATGCGCCCCAGTTGCATGCTTTGCTGCAGCGCCTGGGCCACGCCGGGTGGTGCCGGCAGTGCCGGGTCGATCTGCGCCAGGATGGCTGCGGTCTGGTGAAACGCCAGCTCGCTGATGGCCACCATCAGCACGGCACCCACAGCGGCCAGCGGCAACACCCAGGGCCGGTGGGCAAAGACTTTGAGCCAGTTCAAGTTCATGCTGGCGCCTGGGCGCGGGAAACGCACCGTCTCGGGGGTGGCATTGTGGGCAGGCACGGTGGGCGGCAGCACATCGGCCATCAGCGTGCACGGTGCAGGCCATGCCGTCTGTGCGTTGCCAGACACAGGCGTGTTGTCGGTGGTGTCTACAAGTCTGGCGCGTAGCGTTTGGCCATCTCGGCCTGGGTCTCCAGCGGCACCTGCAGGCCGGTTTGCTCGCTGATCATCTGGCCCACGGTGGGCAGCACGTTGCGGTCAATGCGGGCCGCCGGATCCCACAGCTTGCTGCGCATGAAGGCCTTGGCGCAGTGCAGGTAGGCAGCCTGCACGCTGATGCGCAGCACCAGTTTGGGCAGGCGGCGGTCATGGCTGAACGCGGCGATGTCGGCCGCAGCAGTGCTCAGCACCACCGCGCCGTTGATGCGCAGCGTCTCGTCCACCCCGGGGATCAGGAACAGCAGGCCCAGCTTGCCGGTGGCCACGATGTTCTCGAACGAATCCAGCCGGTTGTTGCCAGGTGCATCGGGCAGCAGCAGGGTGTGGTCATCTGCCACTTTCACGAAGCCCGGATCGCCGCCGCGCGGCGAGGCATCGAGGTTGTACTCGGCGTCACCGGTGGCCAGCAGCACGAAGGGCGACAGCGCGATGAACTGCCGGCAATGTTTGTCGAGCGCGTGAATCTCCTTTTGCACCGCACGCGCCATCGGGGCGGCGTAGAGCTGGCGCAGCGCGGCGGTGGTGGTCAATGTGCTCATGGCGTCTCGCGGCTGTGTTGCAAGGCGTTCGCGTCAAGCCCGGCCAGCCGCCAGCGCAATGCCATCGGCCAGGCGTGGCAGCAAGGGCAGCGGCAAGTCATGGCCCATGCCGGGCACCAGGTCGAGCGTGGCGCCGCTGATCTGGCTGGCCAGGTGCGACGCGGCGGCCACCGGCACCAGCGGATCGTCGACACCGTGGATCACCCGGGTGGGGTGGGTGATCTTGCGCAGCAGCGCGCTGCGGTCACCGTCGGCCACGATGGCCAGCATCTGGCGCGCGGTGCCGGCCGGGCGGAAGGCACGCTGCACCGACGCTTCCAGCCGGCTGCGCAGGCGCTGCGGGTCAGGCCGGTAGCCGGGGCTGCCGATGGTGTGGATCAGCGCCTCGTAGTGCGCCACCACGTCGGCCACGGCGCGGCTTTTTGGCCGCGCCATCAGCGCACGGCGCACCTGCAGGCTGGGCTGCGGCAGATGGCGGGCGCCGCTGGTGGTCATCACCAGGGTGAGGCTCTTGACCCGCTGCGGGTGGTGCACCGCCATCTGCTGGGCGATCATGCCGCCCATCGACGCGCCGCAGACATGGGCCGCTGCGATGCCCAGCGCGTCGAGCACGCCCACCGCGTCGTCGGCCATGTCGCGCAGCCGGTACGGCGCGCGCACCGGCAGGCGCAAGGTGTAGCGCAGCATCGCGCCCACCATGCCGGGCATGCCCTGGTGGTCGGGCCCGTCGCTCAAGCCGGCATCCCGGTTGTCGAAGCGGATGACCCGAAAGCCCTTGGCCACCAGCGCGGCCACCAGTTCATCGGGCCAAGCCACCAATTGCATGCCCAGGCCCATGACCAGCAGCAGCGGCTCGCCGTCGGGCGGGCC
>JANNMP010000286.1:0-2981 GCA_031398015.1 Burkholderiaceae bacterium | reverse complement strand
CGGCCCGCCGGTGTTGTGCTCGATGAACGATGCAAAGGCATTGGCGTCGTTGAAGGTGCCGGCGTTGTGGATGGTGGCGCCGTTCCAGAAGCGGATGGCGTTGTTGTTGTCGGCGGTGTTGCCGCTCCAGGTGGTGGTGGCATTGAGGTTGACAGTGCGGCCGCCGACGATCACCTTGGTGTTGGCGCCGGTGATGGCCAGGCCGTTGGCAAACGTGGTCTCGGCTGCACCGGCGATGCTGCCGCCGGTCCAGGTGGCCGGGGCCAGGAAGCTGTGGTTGCTGCCGGCCAGCGTGCTGCCCGACAGCAGCAGCGGTGCGCTGACCGTGCCGCCGTTGAGTGTGACCACCGCATCGGCGCCGATGTTGTCGGTGCTGATCTGCAGCAGCCCGGCGCCGCCGACGCTGGCCTGCTGCAGCGTGCTGGCGCCGTTCCTGAAGTCCAGCACCGCGCCGGCCGCGATCTGGAACGCGCCGCTGCTGCTGCCACCCGCCGGGCGGAAGGTGCCGGCGTTGATGTTGAGCGTGCCGCTGTTGTTGAAGGCCACGCCGATGTCGACCGTGGTCACGGTGTTGCTCAGCTTGTTGTAGATGCCGATGTTGTTGAAGTGGTGCGGCCCACCGGTGTTGTGCTCGATGAACGATGCGAATGCGTTGGCGTCATTGAACGTGCCCAGGTTGTTGATGGTGGCGCCATTCCAGAAGCGGATGGCGTTGTTGTTGGCAGCGGTGTTGCCGCTCCAGGTGGTGCTGCCCTGCAGATTGACCGTGCGGCCGCCGACGACCACCTTCAGGTTGGGCCCGCTGATGGCCAGGCCGTTGGCAAACGTGGTCTCGGCCGCGCCGGCGATGCTGCCGCCGCTCCAGGTGGCCGGGGCAGCAAAGCTGTGGCTGCTGCCGGTGAGCGTGCTGCCGGCCAGCAGCAGCCGCGCGGTGATGTTGCCGCCGTTGAGCGTGACGGTGGCGTCGGCGCCGATGTTGTCGCTGCTGATCTGCAGCAGGCCGGCGCCGCCGATGGCCACCTGGTTCAGCGTGCTGGCGCCGTCCCTGAAATCGAGCACCGCACCGGCGGTGATCTGGAAGCTGCCACTGCTGGTTCCGCCGCCCGCAGGCCGGAAGGTGCCGGCCTGGATGTTCAATGTGCCGCTGTTGTTGAAGGCCACGCCGCTGTCGACCGTGGTCAGGGTGTCGGCCAGCTTGTTGTAGCTGCCGATGTTGTTGAACTGGTGCGGCCCGCCGGTGTTGTGCTCGATGAACGAGGCAAAGGCATTGGCGTCGTTGAACGCGCCGCGGTTGTTGAGCGTGGCGCCGTTCCAGAACCGGATGGCGTTGTTGTTGGCCGCGGTGTTGCCGCTCCAGCTGGTGGTGCCGTCGAGGTTGACCGTGCGCCCGCCGACGATGACTTTCAGCGCGGCGCCGCTGATGGCCAGGCTGCCGGCGAAGCTGGTGGCCGCCAGGCCCGCCAGCGTGCCGCTGCTCCAGGTTGATGCGCCGCTGACCGCCAGGTCACCGGCTCCGGCCAGGCTGCCGCCAGCCAGGTTCAGCCCGGCGATGCTGGTGGCAAACGACAGCGTCGCGGTGCCACTGTTCAGGCTGGCGGTGTCGCTGGCGGTGGGCACCAGCGCCGGTGTCCAGTTGCCGGCAGTGCCCCAGTCACCCGCGCCGCCAAGCCAGACCAGGTCAGCCGCCCACGACGGCCCGGCCAGTGTGGTGGCCAGCGTGGTGGCCAGTACGCCGGTCAGCCTGGGCGCCAGGCGCCAGGGCCTGCTGCCTGGCCGGCACCGCCGGGTCACGGCTGCTGGATCGGGTGACGGCGAAGCGCATGCGGTCTTGGCGGCCATGGTGTCCTCCAGTCACACCGCGCGGGCGGCCCGGTGCATTCACGGGCAAGCTTGATGCGCCGATCGACGCGCCGCACCCCTCAAATGAGAGGCAACAAGCCAGAGGCAACAAGCCCCTGGGCGCCCGCCTGGCAGTAAGCTCGATGCAGGAGAACCGCGTGCACACTGCCGCCACCCTGTCGGAAGAACTGCTCGACGCCGTCTACCGCTGCGCGCTGGAGCCGCATGCATGGCGCGAGGTGATGCTGCTGCTCAAGCAGAGCCTGCCGTCAAATGCCCAGACCTTCTACTTTCTGCACCGCGCCACCCGCCGCTTGCAGCCGGTGTGCCAGTCGGGTGTCGGTTCGCGCTGGCTGCAATCGTTTGATGCCCTGTACTTTGCCGACGACAACCCCTGGATCAGGCTCACCCAGCGCCTGCACCAGCCCGGCGTGGTGCGCACCAATGAGCGCCTGGACAAGCACCTGTTGACCCACGGTGCGCTGTACCAGTCGGCGTATTACAACGACTGGATGCGGCCGCAGGGCTTCAAGTACACGATCGGCAACACCCTGCTCGCCGAGGGCGGTGTGGTGGCCAACATCACGCTGATGCGCCCGCCCGACATGCCCACCTTCAGCGCCGCCGAGGTGCGTGCCTTCGAGGTGCTGAGCCGCCACATGACACGCGCGCTGCAATTGGCGCTGCGGCTGGAGCGGCCCGAAGCCTGCCCCGCCAGCATCGCCGCGTTCGAGGCCCTGCCGCAGGCGGTGGCGGTGGTCGATGCGCAGCGGCGGCTGCTGCATGCCAATGGCGCCATGCATGCACTGCTGCGGCGCTGCCAGCCCTTGTTGCTGCACCAGGGTGAAGTGCAGGCCAGCGACGCCGGCGCGCAGGCCCGGTTTGCGGCCTATGTGGCGGCTGTGCGGTGCAGCGTGGCCGGCCAGCCCGATGTGGCTTGCACGCCGCTGGTGCTGGGGTTTGCGCAGCGCCAGCTCAACCTGCATGCCATGCCGGTGGTGGGGCCGATGGGCTCGTCACTGAGCACGCGGCCCACCGTGCTGCTGACCGCCACCGAGCCGTTCGGCGGCCAGGCCCTCAGCCCCGCCGCGCTGCGCCAGCGCTTTGGCTGCACGCCGTCCGAAGCGCGCCTGGTGCAACTC
>JANNMP010000268.1:0-8832 GCA_031398015.1 Burkholderiaceae bacterium | reverse complement strand
GGCCAAGCGCCAGCTGTTCGGCCGCGTCGGTATCGATCTGCTGGCCGGCCCGACCGAGGTGCTGGTGATTGCCGACGAGACCTCCGACGCCGAGATCTGCGCGACTGACCTGCTGGGCCAGGCCGAGCACGGCCCGACATCGCCCGCGGTGTTGTTGACCACCAGCGAGAAGTTGGCGCGCGACGCGATGGCCGAAGTCGAGCGTCAGCTGGACATCCTGCCCACCGCCGGCATTGCGCGGCAGGCCTGGGCAGAGCACGGCGAAGTCATCGTCTGCGACAGCGACGCTGAAATGCTGGCCGAGGCCGACCGCATCGCCAGCGAGCACGTGCAGGTGATGACGCGCGACCCCGACTGGTTCTTGCAGCGCATGACGAACTACGGCGCGCTGTTCCTGGGCCCGCGCACCAACGTGAGTTTTGGCGACAAGTGCATCGGCACCAACCACACCCTGCCCACCAACAGGAACGCGCGCTACACCGGCGGCCTGTGGGTGGGCAAGTTCCTGAAGACCTGTACCTACCAGCGCGTCCTGACCGACGAAGCCAGTGCCGCCATCGGCGCCGTGTGCTCGCGCCTGTGCCACATGGAAAACTTTGCCGGGCACGGCGAACAAGCCAACCTGCGGGTGCGGCGCTATGGCAAGCAACCCGACCTGCCCTGGTACCGGCCGGTGCCGGCAGAACTCTGATGCGGCGGCGCAGCCCGTGATTCCGCGCACACCCAGCCTGCGCCTGGACGGCCGCCGCGCGCTGGTGACCGGCGCCAGCCGCGGCCTGGGGCTGGCCTGTGCGGCGGCGCTGGCCGAAGCCGGGGCCGAGGTCTGGCTGGCCGCCCGCGGCGCGGCTGAGGTGCAGGCCGCTGCCGCCGCGCTGCGCACACGCGGCGACCGCGCCCACGCCCTGGTGCTGGACGTGACCGACACCGCCGCCGTGGCGCAGGCCGTGGCCGAAGTCGTTCACGAACACGGGCCCTTTCAGCTGCTGGTCAACAACGCCGGCACCAACCGCCCCAAGCCCTTTGACGAAGTGACCGAAGACGATGTCGACACGCTGCTGGGCTTGAATGTGCGCGCCGCCTTCTTCGTGGCGCACGCCGTGGCCAGCGGCTTGAAGGCAGCGGGCCTGCCGGGCAGCATCGTGATGATGTCGTCGCAGATGGGCCATGTGGGCGGCGTGAACCGCAGCATCTACTGCGCCAGCAAGCACGCGCTGGAAGGCCTGAGCAAGGCGTTGGCGCTGGAACTGGGCCCCATCGGCATCCGTGTCAACACCGTCTGCCCCACCTTCATCGACACACCGATGACCCACGACTGGCTGGCCACGCCGGCGTTCCACGCCCAGGTGCTGGGCAAGATACCGTTGGGTCGCGTGGGGCGGGTTGAAGACGTGATGGGCGCGGTGCTGTTCCTGGCCGGCGACGCGGCCGCGCTGGTGACGGGTTCGGCCCTGATGGTGGACGGCGGCTGGACGGCGGCATGATGCAGCGCCTGCACCCACCGCGCCGCGCGGGCCCAGCCACCGCCAAGCTGTTGACCGAGACTGCTGCCGTGAACCGACACAACGTGACCTCCATCGACGTGGCCCGCCTGGCCGAGGTCTCGCAGTCGGCCGTGAGCCGCAGCTTCACGCCCGGCGCCAGCGTGGCGCCGGCCACGCGCGAACGTGTACTCGAAGCCGCGCGCAAGCTGGGCTACCGGCCCAACGCCATTGCCAGCACGCTGAGCACGCGGCGCAGCCGCATGATCGCGGTGGTGCTGTCGAACCTGCAGAACCAGTTCTACCCGGTGGTGGTTGAAGCGCTGTCGCAGCGGCTGCAAAAAGACGGCTACCACGTACTGCTGTTCGTCACCGAAACCGAAGACGCCGACGAGCTGCTGGTGGAACTGCTGCGCTACCAGGTCGATGGCATCGTGATGGCGTCCACGCACCTGTCTTCGGGCCTGGCGCAGCAGATTGCCGATGCGCGCATCCCGGTGGTGATGTTCAACCGCAGCAGCAGCAAGGGGCGCATCAGCAGCGTCAGTTCAGACAACCACGGCGGCGGCCGCGCCGTTGCGCACTTCTTGGCCGACGGCGGCCACCAGCGCGTGGCCTACCTCGCCGGCGCCGAGGATTCATCGACCAACCACGACCGCGAAGAAGGCCTGGGCGCCGGCCTGGCCGAACGCGGCCTGCGCGTGGTGGCGCGCGCTGTCGGCCACTACGAGTTCGACCGCGCTGCGCTGGCCACGCAAGAACTGTTCGGCAGCCTGGTGGCCAGCCGCGACAGGCCCGATGCGCTGTTCGTGGCCAGCGACCACATGGCATTTGCCGCCATCGACACGCTGCGTGGCGCCCTGGGCTTGCGCGTGCCCGAGGATGTGTCGGTGGTGGGCTTCGACAACGTGCCGCAGGCCGATTGGGGCGCTTACCGCTTGACCACCGTGGCGCAAAGCACCGTGCCGATGATCGAAGCCACCGTGCAGATGTTGCTCCAGCAGCTCGAGGACGACGCTGTCACGCGTGACCATGTGGTGGTGCCGGTGCGGCTGGTCGTGCGTTCGTCGGCGCGGTTGCCGCAATGAGCGGGTCGCGTGCCGGCGGGCCGAATCCGCCGAATCCGCCGAATCCGCCGAGTCCGCCGATGGCGGGCTTCGACCCCGAGTTCACGGGCCTGGAAGACTACATCCGCGTCATCACTGCGCGCATCTGGGAGGGCCGGCAGGTGGACAGCATCCACCGTTACTACAGCGCCGACTGCGCTGTCATCACCCCGGGTGGCACCAGCCAGGGCGTGGACGCGGTGGTGCGCGGCACGCTGGAAACGCTGCACCAATTCCCCGACCGGCGGCTGCTGTGCGAAGACATCGTCAGCGCGGGCGACGCGGCACAGGGCTTCCTGTCGTCGCACCGCATCGCGTCCACCATGACCCACCGCGGCGACGGCGCGTTTGGCGCCGCCACCGGCCTGCCCGTGCAGGTGCGCACGGTGGCCGACTGCGTGTGCGTGGGCAACCGCATCGTGCACGAATGGCTGGTGCGCGACCAAGGCGCCATCGCCTTGCAACTGGGCAGCACGCCGCAGGCCCTGGCGCGCCAGTGGCTGGACAGCAAGGGCGCGCCGACGTTGCCGCTGTGGCAGCCGCCGGCCCCTGCGCACTGGCATGACCCGCAGCACGACACGCCCGGCGCGCGACTGCTGGCACAGACTTACCGCGCGCTGTGGGCCGGTGACCTGGCGGTGCTGAACCACAGCGCCGACGAGGCCATCGCCCTGCAGCTGCCGAATGGCCAGCAAGCGCTGGGGCTGGCGGCGCTCGAGGCCTTCTGGTTCGGCTACACGGCCGCCTTCGCCAGCGCCACGCTGCACATCGACAGCCTGGCCGAACGCATCGAGCCCGGCCGCACGCCGCGCGTGGCAATGCGCTGGCGCTTGACCGGTCGGCACATGGGTGGCGGGCGCTTTGGCCCGGCCAGCGGCCAGCCTGTCGAGATCCTGGGCATCACCCACGCCGAGGTCGACCACGCCCGCGGCCGCATCCTGCGCCAGTGGGTGTTGATCGACGAGGTCGCGCTGTGGATGCAGATCCTCAACCCTTGAACGCAAAGCGCAGACCCCGCAAGATCGGAATCCATGGCCCGCATTCAGCTGAAGAACATCGCCAAACGCTGGGGTGCGTCGACTGCCGTCGAGCCGATGTCGCTGGACATTGCCGACGGTGAATTCCTGGTGCTGCTGGGGCCCAGCGGCTGCGGCAAGACCACCACCATGCGCATGGTGGCAGGCCTTGAAGACCCCAGCGAAGGCGAGGTGTGGATTGGCGAGCGCTGCGTCAACGCATTGGAGCCCAAGGACCGCGACGTGGCCATGGTGTTCCAGAGTTATGGGCTTTATCCCAACATGACAGTGGCGCAGAACATCGGCTTCCCGCTGAAGATTCGCGGCCTGCCGGCAGCGCAGATCACCCCGGCCGTGCACAAGGCCGCGCAGCAGGTGGAGCTGATGGACTACCTGGAGCGCCGGCCCAAGGAACTCTCTGGCGGGCAGCGCCAGCGTGTGGCGCTGGCGCGCGCCATCGTGCGCCAGCCGGCGGTGTTCTTGATGGACGAGCCGCTGAGCAACCTCGACGCCAAGCTGCGCGTGAGCATGCGTGCCCACATCAAGCACCTGCACCACAGCCTGGGCGTGACCACGATCTACGTCACGCACGACCAGATCGAAGCCATGACCCTGGCCGACCGCGTGGTGGTGATGAGCCGCGCCAAGGTGCAGCAGATCGGCTCGCCGCAAGACATCTACGAACGCCCGGCCAACCTGTTCGTGGCCGGCTTCATCGGCTCGCCGCCGATGAACCTGGTTGCGGGTACCCTGGCTGGCGGCGTGTTCAGCGCGCCCGGGCTGCGTGTGGCGGGCTTCGGCGCGCCTGACACCGCCAACGCGGTGCTGGGCGTGCGGCCGGAAGACCTGGTGGTGCTGGCGGGTGACGACACGGCCGGCGAGTCGTACAGCGCTCCGGCCCAGACCCAGACCCAAGCCCAAGCCCACATCCAGCCCTCCATCCATGCGGAGGTCTTTGCCTTCGAGCTGACGGGCGACGCCACGCTGGTCACGGTCAAACAAGGCGACTTGATGATGACCGCCAAGGCCGGCAAGGACTACCGAAGCGCGATGGGTGCGCGCGTTGGGTTTGGCATCGACGCGACGCGCTGCCATCTGTTCGATGCCAGCACGCAGGCGCGCCTGGCGGCGCGGCAGGCCGCATGACGCTGCGCCGCCGCTCACTGCTGTGGGCTGCAGCAGCCGCCTCGGCGGCGGTGCGCCCGGCAGCGGCCACCTTGGGCTGCCCCAGCGTGGCCGGCAGTGGCGAGATTCACCTCATCGGCAACAGCTTCCCGGCGGTGGCGCACATCGCACGCATCGCCGAGGGCTGCGCGCGGCCGGGCTTGCGCGTGGTGTTCAAGCTCACACCCCAGGCCTCCATCGAAACCGAGCAGGCGTTCGGCGCCCAGGGCCGATCACCGTTTGACGCCGCCATGGTCTCGATGGCCGTGTTTGCCAACCTGTATGCCCGGCGCCAGTTGCATCCGCTGAATGACCTGGTGCAGAAATTCGGCGCCCGGTATCGGCTGGAAGAGAAGATGCTGGTGCGCGTGGATGGTCAGGTGATGGCCATCGCCTTCATGCAGAACACGCAGAACCTGTACTACCGCGCTGACCTGTTTGCCAAGCACCGCCTGGCTGTGCCCACCGACTATGCGCAGCTGGTGCAGGCCGCAGCCGTGTTGCAACGTGCCGAGCCGAGCATCACCTTTCCGATCGCCCAAGGCTTTGCCAAGGGTTTTGATTGCGGCACCGAGTTCACCAACATCCTGGCCAGCCTGGGCGGGCGCTTCTTCCAGCGTGGCAGCGCCTTGCCCGCCTTCAACAGCGTGGCCGGTGTGCAGGCCATTGCCGTGATGCGCAGCTTGATGCCTTACATGACGCCCAATGTGCTGGCCAGCAACGCCGATGATGTGGTCAACCAGTTTCAGCAAGGCAAAGCCGCGATGGGTGTGCTGTGGGCCAGCCGCGCACAGCGCATGGACGACGCAGCGGCATCCAAGGTGGTGGGCTTGATGCAGTTCGCGGCGGCCCCGGCCGCACAGCCCGGCGGGCGCAGCGCAGCCCACTTGTGGTGGGACGCTGCTGTGATGCCGCGCAACAACCCGCGCCAGCGCGAAGCCACCTTCCATGTGCTGATGGAGGGGTTGAGCGAAGCGGCCGTGAGGAGCGGCAACGACCTGGGCCTGTGGGTGCGTTCGGTGTTCAACCCCGGCCGCTTCGGCACTGGCGTGGCGCTGTCGCAAGCCGCTGGCGCGCCGGCGTGGCCGAGCGAGCCTTTTTTCAGCCTGGCGCATGCCGAAGTGGGCAAAGTTCTGCCCGAGGCGCTGGTGGGCACGCGCACGCCGAAATCCGTGCTCGACGCGGCCGCGGCGGCTTACTTGCAATCGGCCGCCGTGAAGGGCTTCGTCAAAGCCGGAGGTGCGGCGTGAAGCTGCGCAGTTTTATCGGCTTCGTTGCGCCTTCAGTGCTGCTGATGCTGGCCCTGCTGGCGCTGCCGATGGTGATGACGGGCGTTCTTTCGGTGCGCAACTGTGCGTTGGAGATGGAACTCGTCACGGTGCAACAAACCGGGCCTTTCGGCGCCTTGGAAGTCACGACCCAACGCGCCAAGGTCGACACCAGCGGTGTGGCGGTGCAAACCTGCGAATGGGTGGGGCTGGACTATTACCGCAAGGTGCTGGGGCTGGACCGGGCAGCCGCCCCTGCCGCTCCTGCCGCTGCTGCCGGGGCTGCAGCAGCGGCAGCCGCCCAGGCCTCAGCGACCGATCAGCCCGCCGAGTTCTTCTCGGCCCTGCGTTTCACACTGCTGTACGTGGTGGCCACCACGCCCTTCGTGCTGGGCGGCGGCCTGGCCCTGGCGCTGGCCATGAACCGCGTCACGCAGCGGTTGAAGGCGGTGTTCATTGCGGCGTCGCTGCTGCCTTTCATCATCACGCCGGTGGTCGGTGCGCTGGCCATCAAATGGCTGTTCAGGGACAACGGCCTGGTGCCGCACCTGCTGGCCGGTGTGGGCGTGCAGGTGTTCTGGATGGCGCAGGCCTGGTCGGCGCAGTTGCTGGTGGTGCTGTACGGCATCTGGCATGTGCTGCCCTTTGCCTTCATCGTCTTCTACGCCGGGCTGCAAGGCGTGCCGCAGGACGCGCTGGAGGCCGCCACCATCGACGGCGCCACGCCCTGGCAGAAGCTGCGCTACGTGACGCTGCCGCACCTGGCGCCGCTGGTGGTGTTCGTCTTGATGATGCATTTGATGGACGCCTACCGCGTCTTCGAGCCCGTGATGGTGCTGACGCAAGGCGCCTTCACCACCAGCGTGCAGTACCTCACCTACCACGTGCTGCTGCAGGAAGACAACCCGTACAAGGCCAGCGCCGCGTCGGTGCTCACCATCATCGGCATCGCGCTGCTGCTGATTCCGCTGCTGCGCAAGACCTGGCGCGAACAGCGCCAAGGACACTGAGATGCGCAAATCCGCCCTCGGCCAAACCCTGCTCTACACCGGCTTGACGATCTGGCTGGTGCTGGCCGCGCTGCCCGTGTTGTGGACGGTGGTGATCTCGCTGCGCACGTATGTCGACGCGTTCTCGGCGCCGCTGAAGTGGCTGGCCCCCGTCACGTTCGAGAACTACCGCGGGCTGTGGGTGGATCGCGAGTTCTATCGCAACTTCAGCAACACGGTGGTGGTCACGCTGGGCACGGTGTGCATCTCGCTCACGGTGGGTTGCCTGGCCAGCTACGCCTTGTCGCGCTACCGGGGCAGCCTGGGCTTCTGGCTGCTCATCATCGCGCTGGTGTTCCGCGCGCTGCCGCACGCCACGCTGCTGCCCAGCTTCCATGCGCTGTTCGACGCCCTGGGCATCCGCAACACAACCGTGTCGCTGATCTTCGTGCTGGTGGCCATCAACCAGCCGTTCACCATCTGGATGCTGCGCAGCTTCTTCGTCAACATCCCGCAAGAGCTGGACGAAGCCGCCATGGTCGACGGCTGCACGCGCTTGCAAGCCTTCAGGCGCGTCATCATCCCGGTGATGTGGCCGGGCGTGGTGACCACCGGGCTGTTCAGCTTCTTGCTGGCCTACAACGACTTCATGCTCAGCTCGGCCCTGACCAACGCCGACCGCATGACCATGCCGGCGGCGATTGCCGGCGCCATCACCGCCGAGAGCGACACGCTGCTGATGCAGGGTGTGGCCGGTGCGGTGAGCATCACCATCCCGCTCATCATCCTGGTGGCGCTGTTCCAGAAGCAGATCGTCTCCGGCCTGACCCAAGGCGCCGTCAAGGGCTGAACCACCGACCACCGAACTGTTTGCCATGACCCTCACCCTCGCAGAAATCCAGCGCCGCCACATCCGCCGCAGCCAGTACCGGTCTTGCGACGACGCCTTCATCGACGTGCGCCTGCCGGGCAGCACGCCGAAGGAAAACTACGCCATCGTCGGCCCGGGCGTCACACAGAACGCCGACCAGGTGGTGAACCTGCGCGAGCCGCACGGCTTCAACATCGGCGCGGCCGGCATGGCGCCGGGCATCACCAACAACCTGCACCTGCACTTCACGGCTGAAGTCTTCATCGCCTGCGAAGGCCGCTTCACGCTGCGCTGGGGTGCGGCGGGCGACGAAGGCGAGGCGGTGCTCGAAGAGGGCGATGTGATGTGCATGCCAACGTGGATGTTCCGCGGCTTTTCCAACAGCGGCAGCCGCCACGGCTTCTTGATGACCGTGCTGGGCGGCGACGACACCGGCGGCATCATCTGGGCGCCCGAAGTGCTGCGCCGCGCGCGCGCCACCGGCTTGTATCTGGGGCGGGACAACCAGTTGATCGACGTGCCCGCAGGCCAGGCGCCACCGCCTGAAGACGCGCTGCTGCCGCCGATGCCCGCGCACGAAGTGGCTGCGCTGCGGCACTGGCCGGCGCTTGAGCTGATGGCGCGCTGCGTGCGGCCGGCGCAGCGCGACTTCCGCGTCGCCACGCTGGACGCCGTGCTGCCCGGCCAGGCCTGGCAGCTCGCCCCGGTGATTGGCTGGGGCCTCAGCCAGCACCGCGAGCACCGGCCCGCGGTCACCGACCCGCAGGGCTTTTCTGTTGAATGGCTGCGCGTGCCTGCAGGCCAGCGCAGCGCGCCTTTCACGCTGCACCAGGCCGCCGTGCTGGTGCACGCGCGCGGGCCACTGCAGGTGGCCTTCAACACCGGCGCGCAGCAACACACCACCGAGCTTGGCGCGTGGGACACGCTGTCGCTGCCGGCC
>JANNMP010000227.1:0-14044 GCA_031398015.1 Burkholderiaceae bacterium | reverse complement strand
GTGTACCTGGCGTTCTCGGGCGCGCTGGTGGTGTCGGCGGTGGTGGGTCCGGCTGCCGGCCGGCTGATCGACCGGTTGGGCGGCCGGCCTGTGCTGATGGCCAGCAACGGCGTGTTTGCGCTGGGGCTGCTGCTGCTGGCGCTGGCGCAAGGCCCCATCGGCCTGTTTGTGGGCTGGGCGATGCTGGGCCTGGCAATGGGTGGCGGGCTGTACGAGGCGGCGTTCTCGACCCTGGTGCGGCTGTACGGCGCGGCCGCGCGCTCGCCGATCACCGGCATCACCTTGATCGCCGGTTTTGCCAGCACCGTGGGCTGGCCACTCAGCGCTTGGCTCGACAGTCAATTCGGCTGGCGTGGCGCCTGCGTGGCCTGGGCGGTGTTGCATGTGCTGGTGGGGCTGCCGTTGAACGCCCTGCTGCCACGCTTGGCCCCCAGCGCCGACGCGCCAGCAGCCTTGGCGGCCAGCGCCGCCGCGCCAGCCGCAGTGCCCACCCCTGCCGCAGCGTGGGTGGCGCCTGCGCTCAGCTTGTTCTTCGGCCTCAGCATGTTCTTGGGCACGGCCATGGCCACACATTTGCCGCAGCTGCTGCAAAGCGTGGGCGCGACGCTGGCAGTGGCCATCGGCGTGGGCGCGCTGATCGGCCCGGCCCAGGTGGCCGCGCGGGTGCTGGAGTTCAGCCTGCTGCGGCGCATCCACCCGTTGGTCTCGGCCCGGCTGTCGTCGCTGGCGCACCCGCTGGGCATTGCCGCGCTGCTGCTGTTCGGCGCGCCGATGGCAGTGCTGTTCACCGTGCTGCATGGCGCGGGCAACGGCCTGCTGACCATTGCCAAGGGCACGCTGCCGCTGGCGCTGTTCGGTGCCCAGGGCTATGGCGCGCGCCAGGGCTGGCTGATGCTGCCGGCACGCGTGGCACAGGCCAGCGCGCCGTTTGCCTTCGGCCTGGCGCTCGACCGCTGGGGGGCCGGCGCGCTGTGGTTGTCGGGCGGGCTGGGGCTGGTGGCGTTCGCCACGCTGCTGTGCATCCGAGCGCAGCGGGCCGGCCCGGCGATCTGATGAAAAAGGCCCGCAGCGCCGGGTGGCGCTGCGGGCCCTGGGTCACGCCTGGTTCAGGCGCGGGCCACCATCACAGGCAGCAGGGCATGCCCAGCACGCAGCACACCGCGCCGGCCACGCAGCAGGCACCGGCGGCAAACACCTGGGTGGAGCCGGCCATCAAGGCCAGACCGGAGATGGCTTTCAAGAGCTTGGTTGTCATACAGACCTCATGTCAAAAGTGGGTTGATCAAACAGACGGGAGCTGCGGCACCGCCATGGGTGGCCGCCAGATGCTGTGGCTGCGCAGTGCAGGCAGCGCCGGCACCAGGCCCGCCGGCAATGGCTGCACCCGTGCTTGCGCGTGCAGCGCCGCTGGCGCTGCAGCGGGTGCGGGCGCCGGAAGGCACATGGCGCAACGGGTCTGCCCAGCGCCCACCAGGCAACAGTCTTGCTGCGTTTCACAGCAGGGCATGCAGACGGCCGCTGACAGCGCGCCCGATTGCCACAGCAGCGCCATGGCCAGCAGCCATTGCAAGAGTGCGTGGTGGGATCGGCGCATGGCTTTGACTGTAAAGCAATGGCCGCCGGCGCGCCTGTGGCCGTCAGGCGTGGTTCACACCCGTTCCAGCACCAGCGCAATGCCCTGGCCCACGCCGATGCACATGGTGCACAGCGCGTAGCGCCCGCCACGCTGGTGCAGCTGGCTCACCGCCGTGGTGGCCAGCCGCGCGCCGCTGGCGCCAAGCGGGTGGCCCAGCGCGATGGCGCCGCCCCAGGGGTTGACGCGGGCATCGTCATCGGCAATTCCCAGATCGCGCAGCACCGCCAGGCCTTGCGCGGCGAAGGCCTCGTTCAGCTCGATCACGTCCATCTGCGCCAGGCTCAGGCCGGTCAGCTCCAGCACGCGGCGGGTGGCCGGCGCCGGGCCGAAGCCCATGATGCGCGGCGCCACGCCGGCGGTGGCCATGCCCACCACGCGGGCGCGTGGGGTCAGGCCGTGGCGCGCCGCAGCGCTCTCGCTGGCCAGCAGCAGCGCGCAGCTGCCATCGTTGACGCCGCTGGCGTTGCCGGCCGTCACCGTGCCGTCGGGCCGCACCACGCCCTTCAACTTGGCCAAGGCGTCGAGGCTGGTCTCGCGTGGGTGTTCGTCCTGGCTGACGATGATGGGCTCGCCTTTTTTCTGGGCGATCGACACCGGCGTGATCTCCAGCGCCAAGTGGCCGGCCTTCTGCGCCGCCACCGCCTTCAACTGGCTGGCCAGCGCCATGCGATCTTGCGCAGCGCGCTCGATCTTGAAATCGGTGGCCACGTTCTCGGCCGTCTCGGGCATCGAATCGACGCCGTGCTGTTCTTTCATCAGCTTGTTGACGAAGCGCCAGCCGATGGTGGTGTCGTAGACCGCATTGCTGCGGCTGAAGGCTGATTCAGCCTTGGGCATCACAAAGGGTGCGCGGCTCATGCTCTCGACGCCGCCGGCAATCATCAGCTGCGCCTCGCCGGCCTTGATGGCGCGTGCGGCTGTGCCCACCGCATCAAGCCCCGAGCCGCAAAGCCGGTTGATGGTGCCGCCGGGCACCGCCACCGGCAGCCCGGCCAGCAGCGCGGCCATGCGCGCCACGTTGCGGTTGTCTTCACCGGCCTGGTTGGCGCAGCCATACAGCACATCGGCCAGTTGCTCCCAATCGACCTTGGGGTTGCGCGCCATCAGCGCCTTCAGCGGGATGGCGCCCAGGTCATCGGTGCGGATGCTGCTGAGCGAGCCGCCGTAGCGGCCGAACGGGGTGCGGATGGCGTCGCAGATGTAGGCGTGGGGCATGTTGGGCTCCTGGTCGCTCGGCGGACTTGCCGTGGCCGTGCATGCTAAACCGCAGCGCGGACGGCGTCGGTCGCATCGGGGTCAAGCCGGGCGTGGGCAGCGTCCGTGGTGCGAGGCGCAAGCTCTGCCGCACCGCACCGACGCTGCAGCAAGCTGTCAGCGCGGGCGCCAGCCGCGCCGCGCCAACCAGCCAATGCCAACCAGACCGGCAAGCATCAAGGCCAATGACGACGGCTCAGGCACAGCGACGACATCGACCGTGATGGCACCGGTGTTGTTGAACCAGCCGAAGCCGTCCATGGTCCCGAGATAGAGCCTGGTTGCACCAGCAGGGACCACGAACATCTGCACCGCATCGGCGGCATTCTTGCCGTCGCCGATGAAGAAGAGTTGCTTGAGCGCGGGCGACAACGTCGAAAAGTCCAAGCCCAAGGTTTGAAAATTGAGCCCGGATGGCGCTGCCGTCAAACTGGGTAGATCCGGCCCCAGAAAGACGCCCATCAGTGCACTGATGGGCGCGCGCACGGCCGATATGCCGTTCTGGTCACCGCCGCTGTGGCTGAAAAACGCAGCACCATCGATCGGGTCGCATCCGGCATAGGGTGGGATGAGTGAACATCCGCCACCTCTGTCAGTGCCGCCAACGGCGTTGATGAAGCTGACTTGTCCGCCAGGGCTCGGCGTGAAACCGCTGACGAGCACCGGAGACTCGTCAGGCGCCCGGTCGCTGCCATCAGCGGCGCCGTCAGGCATGCCTGCAAGATAGGGGTTTGAATGACCCGGGACAACAGTTGCGGCGCTGATTGAGGCTGAGGTGCCAAGCAATGCGGCTGCAATCGTTGCTTGCAGAACTGTTCTGTTCAAAAAACCCGACGGCGATGTCAGCATGTTTGGCTCCCAGTTGAGGTTGCCAAATCATGCAGGCTTCTACTTTGTGCGTATACGGGTCGCGCGCAGTGTGCCGAGTTGCACCCCGTGAATGAAGGGGATGGTGTCGCCGTGTCGCCGTGTCGCCGTGTCGCCGTGTCGTCGTGTCGCCGGGGCGGTGGGCCGCAGCAATCGTTCAGTACGTCTCCAGATGCAACCGCCCCTCGCGCTTGAGCGCCGCCCCCACCGCCGCCCAATCCAAGCCCGACTGCGTCGCGATGTCGCGCAGCGCCAGCACCACGCCCTCTTCCATGCTTTTGAGGCCGCAGACGTAGAAAAAGCTGTTGCCGTCTTTCAGCAGCGCAGCCAAGTCGGCAGCGCGCTCGCGCATCAGGTCCTGCACATAGCGCTTGGGCGCACCGGGTGTGCGGCTGAAGGCAAAGCTTGAGTCGATGAAGTCTTTCGGCAGGTTCTGCAGCGGGCCGAAGTAAGGCAGTTCTTGCTGCGTGCGGGCGCCGAAGAACAGCATCAGCTTGCCGCCGTCAAACTTGCCTGTCTGTCTGAGACGCCGCCGCCATTCGGTCATCGCCCGCATCGGTGCGCTGCCGGTGCCGGTGCAGATCATCACGATGCTGCTGCGTGGGTGGTTGGGCATCAGGAAGCTGGTGCCGAAGGGGCCGATCACCGCCACGCTGTCGCCCACTTGCAGATCGCAGACAAAGTTGCTGGCCACGCCGCGCACCGGCCGGCCCTGGTGGTCTTCGAGCACGCGCTTCACTGTCAGCGACAGGTTGTTGTAGCCCGGCCGCTCGCCGTTGCGCGGGCTGGCGATGCTGTATTGGCGGGCATGGTGCGGCTTGCCATTGGCATCCAGCCCCGGCGGCAGGATGCCGATGCTCTGGCCTTCGAGCACCGGAAACGGCATGGCGCCGAAGTCGAGCACGATGTGGTGGGTGTCGTAGTCGCTGTGGCCATGGCCGCCGACCTCGGTGACGCGCACATTGCCCACCACGGTGGCTGTCACCGACTTCTCCACCGACTTGGGGCCATACAGGTTGGTGTAGGCATGGGCGGCCGACCAGGGTGGCAGCGTGGCGCCGAAGGCGCTGGGGTTGAATGGCGCTTCGGCGCTGGCATCCACTGCCTGGGGCACCACCGGCGATGCTTCGGTCACCGCCGCATCCACCCCGGCCGCTGCCAACTCGGCCTCGCTCAGCTCAGCGGGCAGTTCGTCCCAGGTCAACTGCGCTTCAGGCGAATAGGCCCTGGCGCGTGGCATCTGGCGCCAGTTGTCGATGCTGCCAGTGGGGCACGGCGAGATGCAATCCATGCACAGATTGCACTTGGCCGCATCGACCACGTAGTTGCGATCATCGTGCGTGATCGCACCCACCGGGCAGGTGGCTTCGCAGGTGTTGCAGCGGATGCAGATCTCGGGGTCGATCAGATGCTGCTTGATCAATGCAGCGTCTGCAACGGCGATCATGGCCTTGGCTCAGTTGAAGCGCACGTACTCGAAATCCACCGCCTGGCGGTTGATGCCCATCACCGGCGGCGCGATCCAGTTGGCGAACTTGCCCGGCTCCACCACCCGGCCCATCAGGCTGGCCACAAAGGCGCGGTCGTCAGCGCTGGGCAGCCAGCGGTCAACGTTGGCAGCCCATTCGGCATCGCCCACCACGCGCCCGTCGGGCGACACCTTCACGCCCGACAGCGCGCCGATGTTGCGGTGGAAGGCCTTGTGCGGCACGCCCAGTCTTGTCGGGATGCCGGCTTTTTCCAGCACCTTGTTCCAGCGCCCCACGCCGGCCACGCTGTCCTTGATGTAGTCGTCGCGCAGCACCTCGTTCAAGGCGTTGAGCAGCGGCACTTCTTTCTCCAGCAACTGGCCGCCACGCGCTTCCAGCACCTTGTAGGTCTGGCCCTTGAGCAGATGGTCGTCGGCGCGCTTGCCTTCTTCATAGCGGCCCTTCAGGCCTGAGCTGTAGAAGATGGCGGCGTTGCTCGATTCATCGGCGCCGAACAGGTCGATGGTGACGCTGTAATGGAAGTTGATGTAGCGCTGGATGGTGGGCAGGTCGATCACGCCGGCGGCGCGCAGCTTGGCCACGTCGTCGGTCTTCAGCTCGTTCATCGCCGCCGCCGTGCGGCTGATGACCCGGCTGATGCCACTCTCGCCCACAA
This sequence comes from Burkholderiaceae bacterium, assembly GCA_031398015.1. Classification (GTDB taxonomy): domain Bacteria; phylum Pseudomonadota; class Gammaproteobacteria; order Burkholderiales; family Burkholderiaceae_C; genus Pseudaquabacterium. Next base: position 8,142 of record JANNMP010000227.1, on the reverse strand, counting down.
ACATGTGGTGGGCCTCTTCGGTGAGCATGAACTTGGTGGTGCGGGCCAGCGGGTCGAACGCGCTCTCGGCCAGCGCGCAGAGCTGGAACTTGCCGTCACGGTCGGTGAAATACGTGAACATGAAGAAGCTCAGCCAGTCGGGTGTGGCTTCATTGAAGGCACCCAGGATGCGCGGGTTGTTCTCGTCGCCGCTGCGGCGCTGCAGCAGCGCCTCGGCTTCTTCACGGCCGTCGCGGCCGAAGTGTTTGTGCAGCAGATAGACCATCGCCCACAGGTGGCGGCCTTCTTCGACATTGATCTGGAACAGGTTGCGCAGGTCGTACATGCTGGGCGCGGTCAGGCCCAGGTGGCGCTGCTGCTCGACGCTGGCCGGCTCTGTGTCGCCCTGGGTCACGATGATGCGGCGCAGGTTGGCGCGGTGCTCGCCGGGCACGTCTTGCCAGGCTTTTTCGCCCTTGTGGTCACCAAAGTGGATGTTGCGCTCGGCGTCGCCCGGGTTCAGGAAGATGCCCCAGCGGTAGTCACGCATCTTGACGTGGCCGAACTGCGCCCAGCCCTGCGGGTCGACGCTGACGGCGGTGCGCAGGTACACGTCCATGTCGGTCGAGCCCTCGGGGCCCATGTCGTCCCACCAGTTGATGAAGTTGGGCTGCCACTGCTCCAGCGCGCGTTGCAGCGTGCGGTCATCGCCCAGGTTGACGTTGTTGGGGATCTTTTCGCTGTAGTTGATGCTGCTCATGGGGTTGCTCCGGTGTGCTTAAACACGATTCCAATCGAACTGGGCTTTGTAGCCCTTGCCGTAAACTTTCAATGCGCCTTTGTCGCCCACCGCGTTGGGGCGCTGGAAGATCCAGTTCTGCCAGGCAGTGAGGCGGCCGAACACGCGCGTGGCCATGTTCTCGGGGCCGTTGAAGCGCAGGTTGGCTTCCATGCCGGTCAGGGCATCGGGGTTCATCGCCACCCGCTCTTCAATGGCGATGCGGATTTCATCGGCCCAGTCGATGTCGTCGGGGTTGCTGGTGACCAGGCCCAGTGCCATTGCCGCATCGGCGTCCAGCGGCTGGCCGATGGCGGTGCGCACCGCCGCCAGTGGCGCGGCTTCGGCGTAAAAACGGCGGCCCAGGCGGTGCTGGCCGGTGGCCATCGGGTAGAGGCTGAAGTTGGCCTCGCTGACGGCAATCTTGGGTGACTTGTCGGCGTCGTCGGGCAGCATCAGCTGGTAGCTGCGGTCACAGGCCAGCGCCAGTTCCAGCAGCGTGCCGGCGAAGCAACTGCCAGGCTCGACCAGCGCAAACAGGCTGCGGCTGCTCACGTCCAGCCGGCTGAACGTGCGGCGCAGCAAGCCCGTGGTTTCGCGCACCAGCCAGTGGCCTTGGTGCGCCAGCAGGGTGGCGTCCAGCGCCAGCGCCGCGCCCACATCGCCCTGGGTCTTCAGCAGCCAGGTGCCGATGTCGAGCTCGTTGGTGCGCATCTGCAGGATCGCATCCTCCAGCTCGCGTGCCATTTGCAGCGGGTACCAGGCGGCGCCGGCGGCTTCGACGGCGGCCACATCACTGGGCTGCACGCCGGCCGGGCCGCGCACGGTGAAGGTGGCCGTGCGCTTGCTGCGGTCGATTTCGACCGTGACGTGGTCGTAGCGCAACGCATCCGGCTCGTCCACGCGGGCCAGCCGGGGCAGCGCCACACCCTGGGCATTGGCTGGCCGGTCGCTCAGCGCGGCCAGCTGCAGCGCCCGCTCTTGCACCTTGGCGGCAAACTGCGCCGGCTTGGCGATGTCATCGACCAGGCGCCAGTCTTTGGCCTTCTGGCCACGCACACCTTCCACGCTGGTGCAGAACAGGTCGGCCAGGTCGTGCCGCACACGCTTCTTGTCGGTCACTCGGGTCAGGCCACCGGTGCCGGGCAGCACCCCCAGCAGCGGCACCTCGGGCAGGCTGACCGCGCTGCTGCGGTCGTCGACCAGGATGATCTCGTCGCAGGCCAGCGCCAGCTCGTAGCCACCACCAGCGCAGGCGCCGTTGACAGCCGCCAGGAACTTCAGCCCCGAGTGCTGGGATGAATCTTCCAGCCCATTGCGCGTCTCATTGGTGAACTTGCAGAAGTTCACCTTCCAGCTGTGGCTGCTGACGCCGAGCATGAAGATGTTGGCACCCGAGCAGAACACCTTCTCCTTGGCGCTGGTGAGCACCACGGTGCGCACCTCGGGGTGCTCGAAGCGGATGCGGTTGATGGCGTCGTTCAGCTCGATGTCAACGCCCAGGTCGTAGCTGTTGAGCTTGAGCTTGTAGCCGGGGCGCAGGCCGGCGTTCTCATCGAAATCGGCCGCCAGCGTGGCCACCGGGCCTTCAAAGCGCAGCGACCAGTGGCGGTACTGGGACGGCTCGGTCTGGTACTCCACGCGGGGGGCTTGTTGCATCTGAGTCTCCGATCATTTAAGAACTATAGTGCTCGTCTCGAACGGCGAGTTGACGCATCATAATGCATGTCAATGCAGTGTCAACACCTCACATGCATTTTTCTGCCTGTCTCGACATTGTTCTGGAAACTGGCCGGTTCAGGCCGGCAGCCGCAGCGCCTGCCGCACCTGCTGGCGCAACGACTGAAAGCTCTCAGCCAGCGGCGCGGCGCTGGTGTCCAGCACCATGTCGGCCTTGCTGTAGAACGCCGCGCGGCCGGCCAGGATCTGGCGCAAGTCATCCATCGCCTCGCGGCTGGCGGCCATCGGCCGCAGGTCGCCCTGGGCTGCCACGCGCTGCATGTGGTCCTCGGGTGCGGCCTGCAGCCACACTGTGGTGCAGTGGCCCAACAGCAGGTTGAAGGTGGCGGCATCGCTGACCAGGCCGCCGGGCGTGGCGATCACCGCCTCGGGGTAGATCTGGATGCTCTCTTCCAGCGCCCGGCGCTCGTAGCGGCGGTAGGCATTCTGGCCATACAGCGCCTGGATTTCGGCAATGCTGCAGCCGGCAAACTGCTCGATCTGCCGGCTCAGCTCCACAAACGGCCAGCCCAGGTCGTCGGCCAGCATCTGGCCCAGGGTGCTTTTGCCGGCGCCGCGCAGGCCGATCAGCGCCACCAGCTGGCGCGGGCTGTGGTCAGCGTCGGTTGCTGCGTTGCCGCTTCCCAGCATCGCCACCAGCGCCAGGCGGGCGCGGCGCAGCGTGGCCTCGTCGCTGTGGGCCAGCAGCTCGCGGATCAGCAGCCATTCGGGTGATGCGGTGGTGACATCGCCGATCAATTCGGCCAACGGGCATTGCAGCGCGCCTGCCACCTGCTGCAGCACCAGGAACGACGCATTGCCGATGCCATATTCCAGGTTGGCCAGATGGCGCTCGCTGACGTCAGCCGCCAGCGCCACGGCCTTGCGTGTCATGCCACGCTGGGCGCGCAGCCGGCGCACCCGCTCACCCAGGGCCAGCAGCGCGGGGTTCTTGTCATCGGCGGGCACAGGCGCGGCGGGTGTGGCGGGCGCAGCGGAGGGCACGGCCGGCGCCAAACCCACCGCATCAGCGATCGGTGTTAACCCGGGAGAATGCATTATAGTGCTTGACATGGTGGGTGCACGGCAGTACCTTCAGGTGAATTGCACAATACTTCATATCGCCGGGGCCTGCAAGCCGGCGTTGCGTCTGGAGACAACACCATGCCCCCATCAGCCGCCGCCGCGCCGGCGCCGCCCGAGCGCTTCAACATCGCCCAACACCTGCTGGCAGCCAACAGCCAGCGCGCCGGCAAAGCGGCCTTCATTGACGACCACGGCACGCTGACGTTTGCTGAACTGGACGCCCAGGTGCGGCAGATGGCCACCGCGCTGCGCGGCCTGGGCTTGAAGCGTGAAGAGCGGGTGCTGCTGCTGATGCACGATGGCAACCACTGGCCGGTGGCCTTTCTCGGCGCCATGCACGCCGGCCTGGTGCCGGTGGCTGTCAACACCCTGCTGACCGCTGCCGACTATGCCTACATGCTGGAGCACAGCCGCGCCCAGGCGGCGCTGGTGTCGGGCGCGTTGTTGCCGGCCTTGAGCGCCGCGATGACACAAAGCGACCATGAACTGCAGCATGTGCTGGTGTCGCACCCCCTGGCGCCGCTTCATGCGGGGCCATCCAATGACTCGCCGCTGCACCCAGACGAGCTGGACTTCGATGCCTTCGTGGCCAGCGCCGCGCCCGCTGTGAAGCCGGCCGCCACCGGCGCCGACGACCCGGCGTTCTGGCTTTATTCCTCCGGCTCCACCGGCCGGCCCAAGGGCACGGTGCACAGCCATGCCAATGTGTATTGGACCTGCGAGCTCTACGCCAAGGCAGTGCTGGGCCTGACCGAAGCCGATGTCTGCTTCTCGGCCGCCAAGCTGTTCTTTGCCTACGGCCTGGGCAATGGCCTGACCTTCCCGCTGAGCGTGGGTGCCACCACCCTGCTGATGGCCGAGCGGCCCACGCCCGATGCGGTGTTCAAGCGCTGGCTGGGTGGCGTGGGCGGCGTCTTGCCGACAGTCTTCTACGGCGCCCCCACCGGCTTTGCCGGTATGCTGGCCGCGCCCCATCTGCCGGCGGCATCACAGGTTGCGCTGCGCCTGGTGTCGTCTGCCGGTGAGGCCTTGCCCGCCGATCTGGGCGAACGCTTCCAGCGCCACTTCGGCGTGGCCATCGTCGACGGCATCGGCAGCACCGAGATGCTGCACATCTTCCTGTCGAACCGGCCGGAGCGGGTGCGCTACGGCAGCACGGGTTGGCCGGTGCCGGGTTACCAGATCGAGCTGCGGGGTGAAGGCGGTGGCGCCGTGCCGCTGAATGCCGACGGGTCCAGTGAACCGGGTGACCTGTTCATCCACGGCCCCAGCGCGGCGCTGATGTACTGGGGCAACCGCGAAAAAACCCGCGACACCTTCCAGGGCGGCTGGACCAAGAGCGGCGACAAGTACGTGCGCAATACCGACGGCAGCTACACCTACAGCGGCCGCTCGGACGACATGCTCAAGGTCAGCGGCATCTACGTCAGCCCCTTCGAAGTGGAAGCCACCCTCGTGCAGCACCCTGCGGTGCTGGAGGCGGCGGTGATCGGCGTGGCCGACGCCGAAGGCCTGACCAAGACCAAGGCCTTCGTGGTCATCAAGCCCGGCGCGGCGGTGGACGAGGCCGAGCTGAAAGCCTTCGTCAAGGACCGGCTGGCGCCCTACAAATACCCGCGCCACATCGTCTTCGTGGCCGACCTGCCCAAGACCGCCACCGGCAAGATCCAGCGCTTCAAGCTGCGAGAGGCCGAGCGTGGGGTTTGATGCCGCCGGCCTGGCCAGCATGGCCTGGGCCGGCCGCCAGGTGCAGATCGAGTTTGCCTGGGTGGGCGTTGCCGACCCCAGCGCACCGCTGCTGGTCTTTCTGCATGAAGGCCTGGGGTCGGTGAGCATGTGGCGTGACTTCCCCGCGCGCTTGTGTGCCGATCTTGGCTGGCGCGGCCTGGTCTATTCACGCCCGGGCTACGGCCAGTCAACACCGCGCGCCGCTGGCGAGGCATGGGGCATCGATTTCATGCACCGCCAGGCCGAAGAACTGTTGCCCGCGCTGCTGGCCACGCTGGGCGTGACCGGCCGCTATGCCTTGTTCGGCCACAGCGACGGTGGCTCGATCGCGCTGCTGCACGCCGCCCACGCGCCGCAGCGTGTGGCCGCCGCCGTGGTGCTGGCGCCGCACACCCATGTGGAGGCCTTCAGCCTGGCCAGCATCCGCCAGGCCCGGCAAGACTACCTGCAGGGCGGCCTGCGCCAGACGCTGGCGCGCCACCATGCCGATGTCGACTCGGCCTTCTTCGGCTGGAATGACATCTGGCTGGCGCCCGAGTTTGTACTGTGGGATGTGCGCGCGCGGCTCCCCTACATTCGGTGCCCGGTGCTGGCCATGCAAGGTGTGGACGATGTCTACGGCACCATGGCCCAGATCGACGGCATCGCCGCCGCGCTGCCCGCCACGCGCTTGTTGAAACTGCCCGCTTGCGGCCATTCCCCCCACCGCGACCAGCCCCAGGCTGTGATCGCCGCCTGCCAGGTGTTTCTGGCCGGCGCCATGCCATCCCCGGAGAACCCACGATGAACGCCCCCATCCCACGCACCGCCCTGGCCCTGGCCGCAGGGCTGCTTGCCTGCGCCACCGCCTGTGCCCAAGGCCAACCGCCGCTGAAAGTGGGCCTGATGCTGCCGGCCACCGGCACCTTTGCCGCGCTGGGCACGGCGATCGAAAACGGCTTCAAGCAGCATGTGGCCGAGCAAGGCGGCAAGCTGGGCGGGCGCGAGATCCAGTACTTCAAGGTCGATGACGAAAGCGACCCGGCCAAGGCCACCGACAACGTCAACAAGCTGATCAAGCGCGACAACGTCGATGTCATCGTCGGCACCGTGCACTCGGGCGTGGCGCTGGCCATGGCGCGCGCGGTGAAGGAAAGCAAGACCCTGCTGATCGTGCCGAATGCGGGCGCCGATGCCATCACCGGGCCGCTGTGCGCGCCCAACATCCTGCGCAGCAGTTTCAGCAACTGGCAACCGGGCTACGCCACCGGCGTGATCGCGGCGCAGAAGGGCTACAAGAAGGCCATGACCATCACCTGGAACTACGCCGCCGGCACCGAGACGGTGAAGGGCTTCACCGAAGCGTTCGAGAAGGGCGGCGGCAAGGTGGTCAAAGACCTGAACCTGCCGTTCCCGAACGTGGAGTTCCAGGCCCTGCTGACCGAGATCGCGTCGCAGAAGCCCGACGTGGTGATCGCCTTCTTTGCCGGCGGCGGCGCGGTGAAGTTCGTCAAGGACTATGACGCCGCCGGCCTGCGCAAGACCGTGCCGCTGGTGGGCTCGGGCTTTCTGACCGACGGCACGCTGGAGGCGCAGGGCGCGGCAGCCCAAGGCCTGATCACATCGCTGCACTATGCCGACGGCATCGAGACACCGCGCAACACCGCCTTCCGCAACAAGTACGCGGTGGCCTACAAGATGCAGCCCGACGTGTATGCCGTGCAGGGCTATGACGCGGCGCAGCTGCTGGGCGCCGGCCTGGCTGCGGTGAAGGGTGACTTCAGCAAGCGTGATGCGATGGTCGAGGCGATGCGCAAGACCCCCATCGACAGCCCACGCGGCAAGTTCACGCTGAGCGCGGCGCACAACCCGGTGCAGGACTTCTACATCCGCGAGGCCAAGGGGCGCGAGAACATGATGACCGGCGTGGCGGTGAAGGTTCTCCCAGACCCGGCACGCGGCTGCAAGATGTGATGGCTTGAAGCCCGCTGCATGGACCTCGCCACCTTCCTGATCCAGTGCCTGAACTCGCTGCAGTACGGGCTGCTGCTGTTTTTGGTGGCGGCGGGGCTGACGCTGATCTTCGGCATCATGGGCGTGATCAACCTGGCCCATGGCAGCTTCTACATGATCGGCGCCTACATGGCCTATGCGCTGGCGCCCTGGGTGGCCAGCACCTTTGGCGGCGGCTTCTTCAGCGCGCTGGCCATCGGCCTGGTGCTGGCCGTCATGCTGGGCTATGTGCTGGAGTGGGCGTTCTTCAGCTTCCTCTACGAGCGGGAGCACCTGCAGCAGGTGCTGATGACCTACGGCCTGATCCTGGTCTTTGAAGAGCTGCGCAGCCTGCTGCTGGGCGATGACGTGCACGGCGTGGCGCCACCGCCGCTGCTGGCCGGCAGCATCGCGCTGGGTGATGTGATGACGTATCCGGTCTACCGCCTGTTCATCAGCGGCGTCTGCCTGGCGCTGGCATTGGGCATGTGGTTCGTGCTGGCGCGCACCCGGCTGGGCATGACCATCCGCGCCGGCAGCAGCAACCGCGAGATGGTGCAGAGCCTGGGCGTGGACATCCAGTTCCTGTACCGCGTGGTGTTTGCCGCCGGCGTGGCGGTGGCGGTGCTGGCCGGCATGGTGGCCGCGCCGGTGTCGTCGGTCTACCCGGGCATGGGCAGCCAGGTGCTGATCATCTGCTTTGTGGTGGTGGTGATCGGCGGCATCGGCTCGATCCGCGGTGCGCTGCTGCACACTCCGCGCGCGAACCATACGTCCAGCGCGTAGTGCAGATAGATGTTCGCCAGCACCGGTGACACCACCCCACCTTGCGGTGTGCCCGTCTCCGGTCTGATGACTTTCCCATCTTCCTCCAGGATTCC
>JANNMP010000210.1:0-2185 GCA_031398015.1 Burkholderiaceae bacterium | reverse complement strand
AGCAGCCTGCACACCGTGCTGTACGGCGCCAGCCCCATGTCGCCCACCCGGCTGCTGGAGGGCCTGGAGCGTTTTGGCCCGGTGTTCGCCCAGCTTTACGGCCAGACCGAGGGCTACCCGGTGAGCTTTCTGCCGCGCGCTGACCATGACCCGCAGCGGCCCGACCTGTTCACCAGTTGCGGCCTGCCCACCAGCGGCAGCCAGGTGCGCTTGTTGGACGACGACGACCAGCCGGTGGCACCAGGCGCCGTGGGTGAGCTGTGCGTGAAGAGCCGCCAAGTGATGGAGGGCTACCTCAACCAGCCCGAGCTGACTGCCGCCACCTTGAAAGGCGGCTGGTTGCACACCGGTGACATGGCGCGCGCCGACGAGCGCGGCTACCTCTACATCGTCGACCGCAAGAAAGACATGATCGTCAGCGGCGGTTTCAACGTCTACCCACGCGACGTGGAAGACGTGATCAGCAGCCACCCTGCCGTGGCCATGGTGGCGGTGATCGGCGTGCCCGACGCCAAGTGGGGCGAGGCGGTGACGGCGGTGGTGGTCTGCAAGCCCGGTCAGCAAGTGGCGCCCGAGCTGCTGATCGATCTGGTGCGTTGCAAGAAGGGCAAGGTCAACGCGCCCAAGCAGGTGCAGTTTGTGGCCGACCTGCCGCGCACCGCGGTGGGCAAGATCGACAAGAAAGTGCTGCGGGCGCCGTACTGGGCGGGGCAGGGCAGAAGCGTCGGCTGAAGTGTCGGCTGACGCGTCAGCGCAGCGGCGGGCCACCACAGGCCACCCGCCGCAGCGGAAAGTCCACCCCGCGCGGCTGGCCGCCGGCGTCACCGTCGATGCGCGCCGCCAGGCCACCATCGGCGCGCAGGCGGTAAGCCACCCGCTGCGGAAACTCGGCGCTGCTGCGCTCGAACACCGCCGCGCTGGCATCGGCCTGCACCGCCTGGAACAGCGCGCCCGGCCGCCCGCCGGGCTGGGCGATCAACACCAGGCCGCTGGGTGATTCACGCAACTGCATGAACTCGAACTGCACCGTGCGCCCGCCCTTGAGCGTGCGTGCCATGCCCAGCATGCTGCCAGCGGCCGGCGCCATCCACTGCTCACCCGAGCCGGGCTCGTCCAGCTCGCTCTGCCAGCAGCCGGCCAGCCAGGCCAGGTTGGCCAGCGACGGCGTGGCGGGGGCGGTTTGCGCCCAGCCCGCCAACGGCAGCAGCAGGGTCAGCAGGGCAAAGGCGGGTCGGGCGCACATGGCGCCATTCTGCGCGGCGCTGTGCGTCACCACCGTCACGGCCCGGGCACGTCAAAGCCCTCGGCAATCGCCCGCACGATGGCCGGGTTGCGCGCCTGCGCGGTGTGCGCGGCCAACGGGTCTTTCAGCAGCCAAGGCAGGCGCCAGCCTGGGTTGCGCACGCTGACATTGACATAGCGGTTGCCGTCGGTGTCGGCCAGGAACGGCGGCAGCTCGAAGCCCAGCAGGTCATCGGTGTCGTTGAAGGCCACGTAGGTGCTCATCTGGGCCAATGGCGACGGCTGGTCCCAGGGCTCGGGCCGGCGCAACAGGCGGTTGGAGCAGGGCCCGCTGCCGCTGCTGGGCTGGCAGCCGGCAGGCGACAGCCGCGCCAGCGACAGCAGCGACACCTGGTTGGCGTTCATGAACACGGTGGCATCGTCGAACAGCCAGAACAAGAGCGACTCCTGCACCTCGTCGGCGCTGGCCAATCCGGCTGCGGCCGGCGGCTGCACACGCGCCAACGCAAAGCGGTGCTGCGCGTCCAGCATCAGGAAGCTGCCCAGGCTGTGGGTGATGCCGAAGACCTTGGCATCTGCCAACGCCAAGCCGGCCTGTTGCTGCAAGGCTGGTGTGGGGGGCCATGGCGGCCAGGTTGCAACGCGCTTGCGCAGGTGGCACGGCCATGCCCGGCAGCGGCCGCAGGATGTCGGCCGCCAGCGTGCACAGCGCCAGCGTCACGTCGTCGCGCAGCACGTCGCCAATGGGGCCCAGCACCAGCGTGGCATCGGCAAAGCCGGCCAGGGTGAAGTTGTCCTTGAGAGCGTCCCAAGTGCCTGTCGGCACCCGGCGTTCGCGGAGAAACAGCGTTCGTCTGCGGCACGGCACGCGCCCTCGCAGGATGTCTGCATGCCGAGACCGTGGCGGCAAGGCCGAGGCCGTGGGGCCGTGCGGAGCTTGGCA
>JANNMP010000192.1:0-2924 GCA_031398015.1 Burkholderiaceae bacterium | reverse complement strand
CCGGCCAGCGCGGCGCTGGCCAGCATCAGCGGGAACAGCAGCCAGCTTGGTGCCGTGAAGCCCACCCCGCCATGCAGCCCGGCCACGGCCACGGCGGCCATCGCGCCGGCATAGAGCTGGCCCTCGGCGCCGATGTTGTACAGCCGCGCCTTGAAGGCCACCGCCGCCGCCAGCCCGGTCAGGATCAGCGGCGTGGCGCGGGTCAGCGTCTCGGCCCAGGCAAAGCGTGAACCGAAGCCGCCTTGCAGCAGCAGGCCATAGGCCCGGCCCACCGGCGCGTCGGCCCAGGCCACCAGCAGTGCGCTGATGGCCAGCGTGGCCAGCAGCGCACCCAGCGGTGCGGCCAGCAGCATGGTGCGCGATGTGTGCTGGCGCCGCTCAAGCTGCATGGGCGCTGCCCGGCTCGGTGACACCTGCGCCGGCTGCGGCACCGGCACCAGCCATGGCCAGGCCGATGGCCGCCAGTGTCCAGTCGGCCGCTGGTTTGGCGGCGCTGAGGCGGCCCCGGTGCAGCACTGCAATGCGGTCGGCCAGCGCAAAGATTTCATCGAAGTCTTCGCTGATCAGCAGCAGCGCTGCGCCCGCAGCGCAGGCGTTGAGCAGTTGCTGGTGCACAAAGGCCACGGCGCCGATGTCCAGCCCCCAGGTGGGCTGGTTGGCCACGATCAGCGGTGGTGGGCAGGCGCGGCCCGGGTCACCGGCCAGTGCCCGGCCCAGGATCAGCTTCTGCATGTTGCCGCCGCTCAAGCCCCGGGTGGGCGTGGCCAGGCCGGCGCCTTCGGTGCCCCGCACATCGAAGCGCTGCACCAGGCCCCGGGCATGGGCCATCGCGGCGCCGCGCCGCAGCACGCCCCAGCGCGCAAATGTGGGGCTGCTGGCGTGCTCCAGCACGGTGTTCTGCCACAGCGGCAGGTCAGCCACCACACCCACCGCATGGCGGTCTTCGGGGATGCGGGCCACGCCGGCAGCCACCCAGGCACTGGGCCGGGCCGGCAAGGCCCGGCCGGCCACCGTCACCGTGCCGGCATCGGCCGCCACCAGGCCGTGCAGCAGGTCGGCCAGGGCGTGCTGGCCATTGCCTGCCACGCCGGCAATCGCCAGCACCTCACCCGGGTGCAAGACCAGGCTCACGGCATCGAGCTGCGGCCGGGCGCCGTGGCCACGCACTGTCACTTGCTTCAGCTCACACACGGGTGCAGTGGCGCCGGCTGCAGCCGGTGTCGTGGCTGCTGCCACCCTCCCCACCCGCCCCACCCGCGCCACATCGTGCCCCACCATGGCCTCGGCCAGCTGGGCCTGGCTGGCGCCGGCGGCATGCATTTGCGCCACCAGCTTGCCAGCGCGCAGCACCGCGATGCGGTCACTGACCCGCAGCACCTCGCCCAGCTTGTGGCTGATGAAGATGATGGCCATGCCCTGGGCCACCAGCTGGCCCAGCGTGGCGAACAGCGATTCACTCTCCTGAGGCGTCAGCACGGCCGTGGGCTCGTCCAGGATCAGGATGCGCGCACCCGCGCGCTTGCCGAACGGCAGCAGCGCCTTCAGGATTTCCACCCGCTGGCGCTCACCCACCGACAGGCTGGCGATGCGCGCATCCGGGTCGACAGCCAGACCGAAGCGCTGCGCCGCAGCGGCCAGCGCCGCGCGTGCCGCGGCCCGGCGCGAGAACGGCTGCCACAGCGGCTCGGTGCCCAGCAGCACGTTGTCGAGCACGCTCAGGTTGTCGGCCAGGCTGAAGTGCTGGTGCACCATGCCGATGCCGGCGGCCAGCGCCGCAGCAGGGTCACCCGGCGGCAGCGGCTGGCCGTCGACCAGGATGCTGCCCGCGTCGGCCCGGTAGTGGCCGAACAGGATCGACACCAGCGTGCTCTTGCCGGCGCCGTTTTCGCCCAGCAGGGCCAGCACCTCGCCGCGCTGCAGCGTCAGCGAGATGGCGTCATTGGCCACCAGGGCGCCAAAGCGCTTGCTGATGCCGGTCAGTTGCAGCAGGGGCGCGGCCATGTTGGCCGGCCGATCACTTTGCCTTGGGCTGCGTGTCGACGACCTTGACGCTGAACTTGCCGTCCAGGATGGCCTGCTGCTTGGCCATCACCTTGGCCACCAGCTCGGCGGGCAGCTTTTTCTCGAACGTGCCCAGCGGGCTCAGGCTGCTGCCCTTGGCCTTCATCATCGACAGGTGGCCGTAGTCCTCGGCCTTGAAGGTGCCGGCCTTCACGGCCTTGATCGCGGCGTCGATGCTGGGCTCCATGTGCCACAGGGCCGAGGCCACCACCGTGTCGGGGTAGTCCTTCTGGGTGTCGATCACGTTGCCGATGGCCAGCACCTTGCGCTCTTTGGCGGCATCACTGACACCAAAACGCTCGGCATACATCACGTCGGCGCCCTTGTCGATCATGGCGAAGGCGGCCTCCTTGGCCTTGGGCGGGTCAAACCAGCTGTTGATGAAGCTGATGCTGAACTGTGCCTTGGGGTTGGTCTCCCTGGCGCCGGCCATGAAGGCGTTCATCAGCCGGTTCACCTCGGGGATGGGGTAGCCGCCGACCAGGCCGATCTTGTTGCTCTTGCTGATGCCGCCGGCCAGCATGCCGGTCAAGTAGGCCGGCTCCTGGATGTAGTTGTCGAACACCGCAAAGTTGGGCGCCTGCGGCTTGCCGCTGCTGCCCAGCAGGAAGCTGGTCTTCGGGTAGTCCTTGGCCACCTTGCGCGCGGCGGCCTCCACCGCAAACGCCTCGCCCACGATCAAGGTGTTGCCGCCCTCGGCGTACTGGCGCATCACGCGTTCGTAGTCGGCGTTGCTGACGTTCTCGCTGAACACGTAGTCGATCTCGCCACGCGCCACCGCCGCCTTCAATGCCTTGTCGATGCGGCTCACCCATTGCTGCTCCACCGGCACGGTGTAGACGGCGGCCACCGTCAGCTTGGCC
>JANNMP010000179.1:0-4960 GCA_031398015.1 Burkholderiaceae bacterium | reverse complement strand
GGGCAACTCGGTCTACAGCAAGTACCTGTTGTTCCCCTACATCCCGGGGGCTGGTGAGCTGCTGGTCTTCTGCGGCGCGCTGGCCGGCGCGGGGCTGGCCTTCCTGTGGTTCAACGCCCACCCGGCGCAGGTGTTCATGGGTGACGTGGGCGCGCTGGCGCTGGGCGGCGCGCTGGGCACCATCGCGATCATCACCCGGCAGGAGATCGTGCTGGGCATCATGGGCGCGGTGTTCGTTGCCGAGGTGCTCAGCGTGGTGCTGCAGGTCGGCTGGTTCAAGTACACCAAGAAGAAATACGGCGAGGGCCGGCGCATCCTGAAGATGGCGCCGCTGCACCACCACTTCGAGAAAAGCGGCTGGACCGAGACGCAAGTCGTCATCCGCTTCTGGATCATCACCATGCTGCTGTGCCTGGTGGGGCTGGCCACACTCAAACTGCGATGAAGCATCTGGCCAACCTCCAAGTGCTGGTGCTGGGCCTGGGGACATCGGGCCTGGCGATGGCGCGCTGGTGCGCCCGCCATGGCGCGCAGGTGCAGGTGTGGGATTCACGCGAGGCGCCGCCCAACGCCGATGCGCTGCAGGCTGCCGTGCCTGCCGCGAGGCTGCGTTGCGGTGCCTTGCCGGCCGACGATCTGGCCGGCGTGCAACTGGTGTTGAAGAGCCCCGGCCTGGCGCCGCATGACGCGCGCATCGCGCCGCTGCTGCTAGCCGCGCACGCCGCCGGCATCGCCGTGGCCGGTGAGCTGGACCTGTTCAGCCAGGCCCTGGCCGACCTGCAAGCCACCCGAGGCTATGCGCCGCAGGTGCTGGCCATCACCGGCACCAACGGCAAGACCACCACCACGGCGATGTGTGCACTGCTGGTGGCGCGTTGCGGCCTCCGTGTGGCGGCGGCCGGCAACATCGGCCCGACGATGCTGGACACGCTGGCAGCAGCGCTGGACCAACCCGCCGACGCCGACGCGCTGCCCCAGGTGTGGGTGCTGGAGCTGTCGAGCTTTCAGCTGGACGGCGTGCGCGGCTTCAACCCCAGCGCGGCGGCGGTGCTCAACATCACGCAAGACCACCTCGACTGGCACGGCAGCATGCCGGCTTACGCGGCAGCCAAGGCCCGCATCTTCGGTGCGCACAGCACCTGGGTGCTCAACCGCGACGATGCGGCGGTGATGGCCATGCTGCCGGCACCGCCCGCAGCCAAGGCAGGACGCGGCAAGCCGGCCCCGGCCAGCGGCCCGAAGCAAGTGTGTTTCGGCCTGGACGCCCCGAAGCGGCCCGGTGACTACGGCCTGGTGGTGGACAACGGCATGGCCTGGCTGGTGCGGGCCCGCGAAACCGACCCCACCTTGAAGCACCGCAAAGGTGAGCCCGCCGACATCCAGCTGCAGCACCTGATGCCCGCCGACGCGCTGCGTGTGCGTGGCCGCCACAACGCCGCCAACGCGCTGGCCGCGCTGGCACTGGCCACGGCCATCGGCTGCCCGCTGGCCATGTTGCTGCACGGCCTGCGTGATTACACCGGCGAGCCGCACCGCGTGCAGCACATTGCCACCGTGGCTGGGGTGGAAGCCTTTGACGACAGCAAGGGCACCTACGTGGGCGCCACCGTGGCCGCGCTGGTTGGCCTGGGCGCTGACAAGTCGCCGGCCAAGCTGGTGGTGATCCTGGGTGGCGACGGCAAGGGCCAGGACTTCGGCCCGCTGGCTGCACCGGTGGCCCGCCATGCCCGCGCGGTGGCGTTGATCGGGCGTGATGCGGCGGCAATCGGCGCGGTGCTGGCTGCTGCTGCGCCCGCCGTGCCCCAGCAACAGCACGCCACGCTGGAAGCGGCGGTGGCCTGGTGCTTCACCCAGGCCCAGGCCGGTGACGCCGTGCTGCTCAGCCCCGCCTGCGCCAGCCTGGACATGTTTCGCAACTACGCCCACCGCGCCGAGGTGTTCATCGACGCAGTCAAGGCCTTGGCCGCTGACCATGGGGAGGCGGTGGCATGACCAGCCTGGTGCAACGCTTGAACCTGCCCGACTGGCTCAAACGCCTGCTCGGCAAAGCCGATGCCGACGGTGGCGACCTGCCCATCCGCAACTGGAACGGCCCGCCCGGCGGCGCGGCGCCGCGCATCTCGGGCTTTGACGTGGCGCTGGTGTGGTGCACCGTGGCCCTGCTGTCACTCGGCCTGGTGATGGTGTATTCGGCCAGCGTGGCGCTGCCCGACAGCCCCAAGTACGCCCGCTACGCGCCCACCTTCTTCCTGAGCCGGCATGCGCTGTCATTGGCGATTGCCTTCGTCGCGGCGCTGGTGGTGGTGCAGATGCCCATCAAGCTGTGGGAGCGTGCTGCGCCCTGGCTGTTCATCGCCAGCCTGGTGCTGCTGCTGCTGGTGCTGATCCCTGGCCTGGGCAAGGGTGTGAACGGCGCCCGCCGCTGGCTGCCGCTGGGCTTGATGAACTTCCAGCCCAGTGAGCTGGCCAAGCTGGCGATGGCGATGTATGCCGCCAGCTACATGGTGCGCAAGATGGACGTGAAAGAGCGCTTCATCAAGGCCGTGTGGCCGATGGCGGTGGCACTGGCGGTGATCGGCATGCTGCTGCTGGCCGAGCCCGACATGGGCGCGTTTGTGGTCATTGCCTGCATTGCGCTGGGCATCCTGTTTCTGGGTGGTGTCAACGGCCGCATGTTTGCAGTCAGCGTGGCCATGCTGCTGGGGGCGATGGTGGTGATGGTGGTCAGCACGCCCTACCGGCTGCAGCGCGCCATTGCCTTCACCGACCCGTTCGACCCTGCCTACTCGGCCAAGCAGGGCTACCAGCTCAGCCATTCACTGATCGCCTTCGGCCGTGGTGAGCTGACCGGCCAGGGCCTGGGCAGCAGTGTGGAAAAGCTGCACTACCTGCCCGAGGCGCACACTGATTTCTTGCTGGCAGTGATCGGTGAAGAGCTGGGCTTCATCGGCGTGGCGCTGGTGATCCTGGCGTTCTTCTGGCTGACCCGCCGCATCTTCGTCATCGGCCGCCAGGCGGTGGTGCTCGACCGCGTGTTTGCCGGCCTGATGGTGCAGGGCATCGGCCTGTGGCTGGGCGGCCAGACGCTGTTCAACATGGGCGTGAACCTGGGCGCGCTGCCCACCAAGGGCCTGACGCTGCCGGTGCTGAGCTATGGCGGCTCGGCGATCCTGATGAACCTGGTGGCGCTGGCGATCGTGGTCAGAGTGGACATCGAGAATCGCAGCTTGATGCGGGGAGGACGCGACTGATGCCGCACCTGGTCATCATGGCAGCCGGCACCGGCGGCCACATCATCCCGGGCATTGCGGTGGCGCGTGAAGTGCAACGCCGTGGCTGGAGTGTGAGCTGGCTGGGCACCACCACGGGCATGGAAAACACCCTGGTGCCACCCACGTCGATCCCGCTGGACGTGCTGGCCTTCACAGGCCTGCGTGGCAAGGGCCTGCTGCATGCGGCAACCGGTGGCCTGCGGCTGTTGAAGGCCTTCTGGGACGCGGCCCAGGTGCTGCGCCGGCGCAGCGCCAACGCGGTGCTGGGCATGGGGGGTTATGTCTGCTTTCCTGGTGGCCTGATGGCCAGCCTGCTGGGCAAGCCGCTGATGCTGGTCAATGCCGACGCGGCGCTGCTGCTGTCGACCAAGGCGCTGCTGCCGGTGGCTGACCGGGTGGCCTTCGGCTTTGACGGCCCGGCGGCGCGCATCAAGCGCGGCCTGGTCACCGGCAACCCGGTGCGTGCCGACATTGAAGCCCTGGCCGCGCCGGCTGTGCGTTATGCCGGCCGCAGCGGGCCGCTGCGCCTGCTGGTGGTGGGTGGCAGCCTGGGCGCCCAGGTGCTGAACCAGACCGTGCCGGCGGCGCTGGCGCTGCTGGACGCCGTGACGCGGCCGCAAGTGCTGCACCAGACGGGCGCCGCGCAGTTGGATGCGGTGCGCGCCGCCTACGCCGCAGCCGGCATCGCCGCCGACGTGCGGCCCTTCATCGACGGCATGGCCCAGGCACTGGCCGATTGCGATGTGATCGTCTGCCGTGCCGGCGCGGTGACGGTGAGCGAGCTGTGCGCCGCCGGAACACCCGCGCTGCTGGTGCCACTGGTGGTCAGCACCACCGCGCACCAGCGTGCCAATGCCCAGCACATGGCCGGCCATGGCGCGGCGCTGCACCTGGACCAAAGCGTGCTGACGCCGCAATCACTGGCGTTGCAACTGCAGGCGCTGACGCGGCCCGCGTTGCTGGCCATGGCTGAGAAGGCCAGGGCGCTGGCCAGGCCGAATGCGGCTGCGCGCGTGGCCGACGAACTCGACAAATTGGTAGCGAAATGACTGCCCCCACGTTTGCGGCTTTGCCGCTGCACTGCCCACCGGGGGGGCGCTGCGCTCCCATGCGGCGGCCCGGCAGGAGCGCGCCATGAAACACGCCGTCAAGCACATCCACTTCGTCGTGCATTCACGTTTGCCGACGAACAGCGCCGTGCTGAGGGAGGGCAGCGCATGAAACATGCCGTCAAGCACATCCACTTCGTCGGCGTCGGCGGTGCCGGCATGAGCGGCATCGCCGAGATCCTGCACAACCTGGGCTACACCGTCTCAGGCAGTGACCAGGCCAGCAGCCCCACCTCACGCCGGCTGGCCGAGCTGGGCATCCGCGTGTTCACGGGGCACGACGCGGCGCACATCGCCGGGGCCGAGGCCATCGTCACCAGCACGGCGGTCAAGGGCGACAACCCCGAGGTGATTGCCGCGCGCAGCAAGCGCATCCCGGTGGTGCCACGCGCGGTGATGCTGGCCGAGCTGATGCGCCTGAAAAGCGGCATCGCGATTGCCGGCACGCATGGCAAGACCACCACCACCAGCCTGGTCACCAGTGTGCTGGCCGAGGCTGGTGTGGACCCCACGTTTGTCATCGGCGGCAAGCTCAACAGTCGGATTTGCGCTACTGCTGGCGCCGTGGAGTGTTCATGA
>JANNMP010000177.1:0-1514 GCA_031398015.1 Burkholderiaceae bacterium | reverse complement strand
CCGCCTGCTGCCCATTGCCTTCTTCGACCGCCTGGGAGTGCCCAAATTCTCCTGACCTCAACTTCTCGAACCGCCCGGTGCGGACCCGCATGCCGGGTGGTGTGGGAGGGGCCCGGCCAGTGTGCCGGCCCCTATCCCGATCGCAGCAGAGCACAACAGCCCGGCGCGGCGCTCCCGCGCTACCCGTTGGAGTGGGAGTTTGAAAACCCCTCGCTGGGTTCCAGCCTTGTTCGTCGGCCCGGCCGTGCTGGTGATGGCTGCGGCATGCCTGTACCCGGTGCTGTCGGCGTTCCAGCTCAGCTTGTATGACTGGAGCATGGGCACGCCCTGGTCGAGCGCACGCTTTGTCGGCTTCGATGGCTTTGTGTCGGCGTTCAGCAACCCGCGCGTGTGGGCGTCGCTTTGGACCACGCTGCTGTTCGCAGCGGTGTGTGTGGCCGCCGAGATGGCGCTGGGCATTGCCCTGGCGCTGGCGCTGGAACACCCGGTGCGGGGCATGGCGTTCTTTCGCACGCTGTTCATCCTGCCGATGATGATTGCGCCGATCGCCGTGGGCCTGGCCTGGCGCTACATGTTCGATGCGCAGTTCGGCCTGATCAATGCGCTGCTGGGCGTGGTGGGCGTGGCGCCCAAGACCTGGCTGGCCGACCCCACGCTGGCCTTCGTGGCCATCGTCATTGCCGACATCTGGCAGTGGACGCCGTTCGTCTTCATCATGATGATCGCCGCGCTGGCGGGGGTGGACAGCTCGGTCATCGAGGCCAGCCGCATCGATGGTGCCAACTGGTGGCAGATGACGTTTCGGGTCAAGCTGCCGATGGTGATGCATGTGATCGCCATCACCCTGATGATGCGGCTGATCGACGCCTTTCGGGTGCTGGAGGTGGTGTACGTGCTCACCTTTGGCGGGCCGGGTGACAGCACCGAAATTTTGGCGCTGCACATCTACAAGACCGCCTTCGTCGGCCAGCAGCTGGGCGTGGCGGCGGCCATCAGTGTGCTGCTGCTGGTGGTGGTGGCGGGTTTGAGCTGGGGCGCGCTGCGCCTGAGCAACCCGATGAAAGGCGATGCACGGTGAAGCGGCCACTGTGGCTGGTGGCCGGCCACTACAGCATGCTGGTGGTGCTGGCCTTGCTGTGCGTGGCGCCGATCCTGGTGATCTTCGCCACCAGCGTGCGCCAGCAGGTGATGATCTTTGCCGAGCCGCTGAACTTCATCTTCTGGCCGACGCTGGAGAACTACCGTGCGGTGCTGCAAGAAGACAAGTTCGACCGCTACCTGGCCAACAGCCTGTTCGTGGGCGTGGTGTCCACCGTCATCACCCTGGTGCTGGGCTGCATGTGCGCCTATGGCCTGGCGCGGTTCCGGTTTGTGGGCCGCAGCACGGTTGCCTATACAAGCCTGCTGCTGCGCACCGTGCCGCTGGCGGTGCTGGCGATCCCCGTGTTCATGATCTGGAGCCAGTGGCAGCTGGTCAACAGCCTGTGGGGCCTGGTGCTGCTGTACGTGGCAGT
>JANNMP010000175.1:0-4490 GCA_031398015.1 Burkholderiaceae bacterium | reverse complement strand
CTCAGCGCCGCCGAGGCCGCTGACCGCTACGTGCTGCTGGCCGTGGGCGACGCCCTGGTGGCGCAGATCCCCGGCCTGCTGATCTCGGTGGCCGCAGCGATGGTGGTCTCGCGGGTGGGCAAGGAGCAGAACATCGGCAGCCAGATCGGCAGCCAGGTGTTCGGCAGCAGCAAGGCGCTGGGCATCACCGCCGGCATCATCGGCACGCTGGGGCTGATCCCGGGCATGCCCAACCTGGTGTTCCTGGTCATTGGCGCGGCCATTGCTGGCCTGGCCTGGCACTTGAAGCGGCGTGATGCGCTGGCCGCCGCCGCGCCAGCCGCGCTGCCGGCCGACGCCCAGATCGCCAATGCCGAGGCCAGCTGGGACGACCTGCAACCGGTGGACACGCTCGGCCTGGAAGTGGGCTACCGCCTGATCGCGCTGGTCGACAAGGCCCGCCAGGGTGACCTGCTCAGCCGCATCAAAGGTGTGCGCAAGAAGTTTGCGCAAGAGGTGGGCTTCCTGCCGCCGGCGGTGCACATCCGCGACAACCTGGAACTCAAACCCAGCGCCTACCGCGTGCTGCTGCGCGGCGCGGTGGTGGGCGAGGGCGAGGCCTTCCCCGGCATGCTGCTGGCCATCAACCCGGGTGGCGCCAGCGTCAAGTTGCCTGGCACAGCCACCACCGACCCGGCCTTCGGCCTGCCCGCCACCTGGGTTGAAGAGCGCCAGCGCGAAATGGCCCAAATGAGTGGGTTCACCGTGGTTGATTGCGCGACCGTGGTGGCAACCCATCTTTCACACTTGATGCAAGTGAACGCAGCACGCCTGCTGGGCCGGGTGGAAACCCAGCAGCTCGTGGACCACGTCACCAAGCAGGCCCCCAAGCTCATCGAGGACGTGATCCCCAAAATGGTCGGCATCGCCACATTGCAAAAGGTGCTGCAACTGCTGCTGGACGAGGGCGTGCACATCCGCGACATGCGCTCGATCGTGGAATGCATTGCCGAGCATGCCCCTGGCATCAGCGACGCGCCTGAACTGGCCCGCCGCATCCGCGTGCACCTGGCACCGGTGATCGTGCAACAGATCTACGGCGCCACCAAAGAGCTGGACGTGATTGCGCTTGACCCCGAGCTGGAGCGCCTGGTCACCCAGGCCCTGACCAGCCCGCACGGCGCGGCACTGGACCCCGGCGTGGCCGACACGCTCAGCCGTGAAGCCGCCAGCACCACCAAGCGCCAGGAAGACCTGGGCCAGCCCGCCTGCCTGCTGGTGCCCGACGCCATCCGCGTGCCGATGTCGCGCCTGCTCAAGCGCGCCGCACCCCGCCTGAAGGTGCTGGGCCACAGCGAGATTCCCGAGACCCATTCGATCCGCATCGGCAACCTGATCGGGGGCGCGGCATGAGGGCTGAGCACCGTTCGAACGCCCGCTTAGAGAGCAGCACATGAACGTCAAACGATTCACCGCCCGCACTGCCCGCGAGGCACTGGCCCAGGTGCGCGAAGCCCTGGGTGACGATGCGGTGGTGCTGTCCACCAAGCCCGCCGCAGACGGTGTGGAGGTGCTGGCGCTGGCGCCCGAGGGCATGGCGCGTTTCCATGAAGCAGCGGCCCAGGCGGCGGCGCCGGCAGCAGCGCGGCAGGTGGCGCCTGAGCCAGCCCGGCCCGCGCCAATGCCGGCAGCGGCCACGCGCCCAGGCAGCCTGGCCGAGCGCTTTGCCGCGCGTGCCGAGCGCAGCGCGCCGCGAGTGGAGCCACGCTTGGAGCCACGCTTGGACCCACGGCTTTCACCACGCACCGAGCCGACGCTGGACGCCGACGTGGCGCAAGACGTGCAAGCCCTGGGCATGAGCACGCTCACCTTTCAGGACTATGTGCGTGAGCGCATGCTCAAGCGCCGCCAGACCGAGCTGGCCCAGCAGCAGGCAGCACCACAGGCGACGACCCCGGCGGCATTGCCGGCAGCATTGCCGGCAGCGGCGCCGACGGCTGCCGGCGCCGCCGCAGCGCCGGCACTGCGTGTCTTGCCTCGCCGCCAGGCCGCAGCCGATGCACCGGCACCGCTGCGCGAGCGGTTTGCCAGCGCCAGCGGCCCACGCCGCGAGCCGCCTGTGCTGCATGACGAAATCCGCCTGCCCGGCGCCGGCCGCCATGATTTGCTGGCGGCCCAAGGCAGCCGCGTTGCGCCAGTGCCCACACCCCGGCCAGGCGCCGTGCTGCGCCTGCACGACGGCGCGCCAGCACATGCCAGCAGCACGCGCGCCGACATGGCTGCCGACATGGGCACCAACATGGGCGAACTGCGCAACGAGCTGCAGTCGGTGCGCGCGCTGATCGATGAGCGCTTTGGCATGCTGGCCTTCATGGAGCGGCTGCAGCGTGACCCGCGCCAGGCCACGCTGTCGCAGGCCTTGTTCGACGCCGGTCTGTCGCCCGCGCTGGTGCGCAAGCTGGTGCAGGGCCTGCCCGCAGAGCCAGCCGACCCGCTGGCCTGGGCGGCGGAGGTGCTGCAGCGCAACCTGCACACCGACGAAGCCGACACACCGCTGGAAGACCATGACGGCGTGCTGGCGCTGGTGGGCCCCACCGGCGTGGGCAAGACCACCGGCACGGCCAAGCTGGCGGCGGCCTTTGCCAGCCGCCATGGCGCCGCCAACCTGGGCCTGATCACGCTGGACGCCTACCGCGTGGCCGCGCATGAACAACTGCGCACCTACGGCCGCATCCTGGGCGTGCCGGTGCACACCGCGCATGACCGCAGCGCACTGGAAGACCTGCTCGAACTGCTGCAAGGCAAGAAGCTGGTGCTGATCGACACCGCAGGCATGGCCCAGCGCGACGCCCGCACCCGTGAGCTGCTGGACATGCTGCAGCACCCGGCCATCCGCAGGTTGCTGGTGGTCAATGCGGCGGCCCAGGGTGAGACGCTGGACGACGTGATGCTGGCCTACGGTGCCCAGCAATGCCACGGCGTGGTGCTCAGCAAGCTCGACGAAGCGGTGAAGCTGGGCCCGGCGCTGGACGCGCTGATCCGCCACCGCGCCCGCGTGGTGGCTGTGGCCAATGGTCAACGCGTGCCCGAAGACTGGCACCGCCTGGGCGCCCAGGCCCTGGTGCAACGTGCGCTGCGTGGTGGTGGCAGCGCCGCCTGGAAGCTGGACGCGGCCGAAGTGAAGCTGGTGTTCGCGGCCATCCATGGTGCAGGTTATCCCGCCGGTGTGCCGGCTGCAGCGGCCAGCCAGGTGGCGCAGGGCGCCGCGCTGCCGGCCTGAACGGGGCCAGCCCAGGCCCAACCACCGCGCTTGCCGTCGCCGTTGACAGCAGCCCTCAGCAACAAACGCAGACCGCAGCCAGACAACGCACCCATGCCCAAACCGCCCGTTCCAGCCCCAGGCCGCAGCAGCCCCCCGCGTGACCAGGCCCACGGCCTGCGCCAGCGCTTTGCTGCCGCGCCGCTGTGTGTTGTGCCGCTGGTGCACAACCCGCTGGTCGATGGCACGGGCGTGGTGATGGAGCGGCTGTGCGCCGCGCTGGCCGCGCTGGGCCACCGCACCCTGGTGGTGGACGCCGCCGACTCGGCAACCCGCGCCCACCCACTGGCGCCGGTGGACCTGGTGGCCTGTGTCGAGCCGCTGTCGGCCGATGTGGCCTACCTGGCCGCCGGCGGGCTGGCGATGCAGTTTCTCGACAACCGCGCCACGCTGGCCGGTTTCATCGATGCGCTGCGCACCGCTGCGGCGGCGCCAGCGGTGCGTGCCGACGTGCTGCTGCTGCATGCCGGTGCGCTGGACCTGCGGCGCATGTTTGCCGGCGCCACACCCCGGCCCCTGCTGCTGGCCGGCAGCCGCCCCGACAGCCTGACCCATGCCTACACATCGATGAAGCTGTTGTCGCAGCGCCTGGGTGCGCTGGCCTATGACCTGGTGGTGGCCGGTGATGTGAGCGTGCGCCGCGCCCGCGGCATGGGTGAGCGCCTGGCCGATTGCGCTGACCATTTTCTCGGCGCCGCGCTGCGCCGGGTGGCGGTGGTCGACCCCACGGCGCCGCCTAGTACGCCGCTGGGCGCTGACCTGACCGCCTTGGTGGCCGAGCGCCTGCATGGCGAGCGCACCAGCCTTGAAAGCCTGCCGCTGGCTGCCCTGCCGGCCCCTTCCACCGTGCGCCCCGGCGCACGCCGGCCGACCCCCGTCGGCCGCTTGAATTGAATTGCCCGGAACATGATGACCATGTACACCGCCAAGGGCCGCCTCGACGCGAATGCATTGCTCAAGCAATACAGCCCGCTGGTGCGCCGCCTGGCCCACCAGATGATCGCCAAGCTGCCGGCCAATGTGGAGCTGGATGACTTGATCCAGGTCGGCATGATCGGCTTGTCGGATGCGCTGACACGCTTCGACGCGGCCCATGGCGTGCAGTTCGAAACCTTTGCCACCCAGCGCATCCGCGGCGCCATGCTCGATGAGCTGCGTGGCAACGACTGGATGAGCCGCGGTGACCGGCGCC
>JANNMP010000146.1:0-3477 GCA_031398015.1 Burkholderiaceae bacterium | reverse complement strand
CGCGCTGCGGTTTGTCCTGTCACGGTGCGCAAGCCAGGGACGGCCCGGCGCGACTGCCCAACACCACAGCCCACCGCCCGCCGCCCGCTGCTGTCCACCCGATTTGCCACCAGCTCAGCCAAGGGGGCCACCGTGATTGCCCAAGCCCAAGCCCAAGCCCATCCCAGCCGCAGCATCGAACCCTGCGTGTCGCACGTGCTGCGCTTTGATTCACTGTTCCACCCCGGCCGCGGCGTGGCCGTGCCCTGCGACGCCGCCGGCCGGGTCAACATGGACACGCTCACCGAGCGCCTGCGCAATGCCTACCTGGGCGCGCGTGCCATGGTGGGCCGCGAGTACGGCTGCCCCACGGTGCAACAGGCGCATTGACAGGTCTTGGCGCAGCAAGCGCGACGCCCGGTGTGCAAATCACACAATGCCGATCTTCTTCATGGCGGGGATGAATCCCTTCTTGGCAAGCAGCTTGAAGCCGGCCGGCGTGGGGTGCAGTTCATTGGCCCACCACTTGTCGGCGCCCACCGGGTCATCGGGCATGGTGCCGGCCGATGCAATGGCGACCATCGCGCCCATCTTGGGCTCCTTGGCCAGGGCCAACTGGGCCTGGCGCAGGCGGGCCAGCAGGTCCTTGAACAGATCACGCCGCAAGGCCTTCGGCACCTTGGCCTTGTCCATCGGCCGCTTCAGCCAGTCGCCCGGGCCGAACACACCCTTGCCAGTGGGCCAGGCATGGTCATAGTTGTGGCAGAACACTGTGGCGCTGGGGTTGAGGGCGCGGAACTTGAGCACCACCGTGCGGTAGGCGCCAATGATGCTGCTGACGATGGCATCGGGCTGGGCGCTGCGGTAGCACTCCGCCACGGTGGTGGCTTTGCTGCAGTCATCGGCCAGGATGCGCAGAAAGTCGGCCATGCCAGCAATGTCGTTGCCACCGCCGCTGAGCACCAGCGCCTGCACGCCGCTGGCGTAGATCTTGAAGGCGAACTCGATGTCCTTGCGCAGCTTGCCGTCCCAGTCGGAGGCCTCGGCGCCGTTCTTGCCGATCACCAGAAAATCCTGCTGCGGGTAGGCCGCGCCGATCTCGATGGGCAGGTTGCCAATCGGATACCACAGCCATGAATCGCCCAGAAACATGGCGACCGGATTGGCCCCCGCGTTGATGGCACCGAAGGTGCCCCAGTAAACCGCAGCCATGTGCCGCTCCTTGTTGTTGGCCCTGGTGCCGCCAGGCCGGCGCAGGCACTGCAACGGGCAACCGGGCCCCAGCATCTGCGTCGGCGACGTTCGCCGATGCGGCGCGGCCGCGCATCAGGCAATTGGAGGATGGCAGCCCGGCCATGGTGGCTCTGCCATCAGCCTGCATCAGGGCGAGGCGGGTCCACCGGCTGCGTGCCCTCACGGATGCGCTTCAAGTAGCGCTCGGTGAAGTCGATGCGCAGCTCCACGAACAGCGGCAGATGGTCTGACATCTGCCAGGTGCGCCAGTCCTGGCTGTAATAGGCCTGGCGCTGAGCGGCAGTGGCCGGCCACTTGCCATTGGCCTGGCCCAGCGGGTGGTACAGCTCGGCCTCGCTGTCGGTGAACACTGCCTTGTAGTAGTTCAGCACCCCGGCGTTGTTGGCGCTGGGCCCAAGCTGCAGCTCATCCTTGCGCGGCAGGAAGGCGATCTGGTCGTAGTGTTTGTCGCCGCCCAGGTTGCTGGCCCAGCGCAGCGCGCTGTTGTCCTGCACCAGGTCAGCCGGCAGGATGAACTTGTGTTTCTTGAGCGCCTTCATCGTGGCGTCATCTGGGCTGACCACGTTCATGTCGCCGAGCAGGATGTAGTTCTGCCTGTCTTCATCGGCGCGGCGCTTGATGAAGGCGGCAATCGCGTCGATCTCGGCCACACGGCGGGCAAAGCCCGGGCCCGAGGCGTCACCAAAAAAGGCATGCATGGTGCACAGGTTGACGTTGAACCAGCCCGACTGGAAGCGCACCAGGAACGGGCTGCGCGCAAACTGGTCTTCATCGCCGATCAACTTCGATTTCGGCAGCACGATCTCGCCGGCGATGTGCTTGAACTGCACCTTGTTGGCGTCGTACACGAACACCATGCGCTCGCCATTGCCCGACGGGCCTTCGGTGATGTCGGTGGCGATGTAGCGCCAGTTGGGGCCCAGCAGGCCCATCACCTTTTCGAACGGGCGCATGTCCTCGTTGACCTCTTGCAGCGCCACCAGGTCAAAGGCCGAAATCACCTCGGCGATGTAATGCAGCGACTCAGGCAGCCGTGGCCCCTGCTTGAACTTGTTGTTGTCGAAGTCACGGATGTTCCAGGTGGCCAGCAGCAGGGTGTCGGTGGCCGTGCGCTGCGGCACCTGCTTGGCAATGAGCTTGCGCAGCGCGCCCAGGTGGTCAATCACCCGCTGGCGGTCAGCGTCTTTCCAGTATTTGATCTGCCAGTACATCGGCATGGTGTGCCCCGGTCGGTGGTTGCGTGGTGCAGCGTCTCACGGACTGGGGCCCGGCTGCAACTGGGGCGCCGTCGAGGGCGATGGCCATGTTGCGCTGCGTTTTGCTGGACTACGATGCTGGCAAAGCACAGCGCCAAGGAGACAGCCGCATGTCCGAGTCCCACCTGATCACGCTGCCACGCCTGCAAGCGGCCATGCGCCTGGTGGTGCAGGGCTTTGGCAGCAGCCCCGACGAAGTGGCCGCCGTCGCCAGCAATCTGATCGAGGCCAACCTGACGGGCCATGATTCACACGGCATCGGCATGCTGCCGCGTTATGCCGATGCCTACTTGCAAGGTGGCCTCAAGCCCAATGCCGCCGTCAGCACCGAGCTGGATGCCGGCGCGCTGCTGCGGCTGAACGGCAACCGTGGCTTTGGCCAGGTCATCGGCGCGCAAGCCATGGCCCTGGGCATCGCCCGCGCCCAGCAGCATGGCGTCTGCGTGGTGGCGCTGGGCAACAGCCACCACCTGGGCCGCATCGGTGCCTGGGCCGAGCAGGCGGCTGCCGCCGGCCTGGTGTCGCTGCACTTCGTCAACGTGATCTCACGCGGCATCGTGGCGCCGTTTGGCGGTGCCGATGCGCGCTTCGGCACCAACCCGTTTTGCGCCGGTGTGCCGCTGGCCGGCCGGCCGCCAGTGGTGCTGGATTTCGCCACCAGCATGGTGGCCCAGGGCAAGACCCGGGTGGCGATGAACAAGGGCGAGTTGGTGGCGCCGGGCTGCCTGATCGACGACCAGGGCCGCGACACGCAAGACCCCCGCTTTGCCGTGGTGCCGCCGTTCGGCGCACTGCTCACCTTCGGTGGTCACAAGGGTTATGGCATGGCGCTGATGTGCGAGCTGCTGGGCGGTGCGCTGGCCGCTGGCGCCACCCAGCGTGATGCCGATGCCAGCCAGCGCCGCGTGCTCAACGGCATGTTCAGCGTGCTGGTCGACCCGGCCGCGCTCGGCGACCGCGCCGCGTTCGAGCGCGAGGCGCTGGCCTT
>JANNMP010000127.1:0-10909 GCA_031398015.1 Burkholderiaceae bacterium | reverse complement strand
GATCGACACCGCGGTGGAGCTGATCAAGCTCGGCGCCCGGCTGCAGGTGCTGGAAAGCGAAACCGATCTGAGCTACGAGCGCCTGCTGCGCTTGTACAAGGAAGTGGCCGGCAAGAGCCCGAGCAAGGGCCAGCTGCCTTTCTCCACCGACTGGTTCATGACCTGGCAGCCGAACATCCATGCCAGCCTGTTCCTGAACATCCATGAATACCTGAACAAGGTGGCCGCGCTCGACGAGATCGACACCGTGATCAAGGCCTACAAGCTCTACCTGGAGCAGGTGGGCGCCCAGGGCCTGGAGCCGCAGTTGTCGGTCACCCGCGCCTGGCGGCTGGTGAAGTTTGTCGACAACGGCATGCTCACCATGACCAAGTGCAGCAAATGCGCCGGCCACTTTGTGACCCACCCGCATGAGATGGCCCGCCACTATGTGTGCGGCCTGTGCAACCCGCCGGCGCGGGCCGGCAAGGGCCGCAATGCCGGCGCCATCCGCCAGCCGAGTGCGCAGGAGAGCGCGCAACACAGCGCCCAGGCAAGCGCCCAGGCAAGCGCTCACAAAAGTGCGCACGAATGCGCTGCTGCCTGAATTGCAACGCTGGTCAGCCCTTCAGCCGGGGCTGCGCCAGCCGATGAACGGATGTGCTTGACCTCGAAGCACAGGCTGGCCCAGTTGGCCGGCATGGGTTGTATGGTTTCTTTGCTTGTCTCCTCCTGGCACCGTGCCGTGCCTTCAGGGCGGAATCCTCCGGGGTTCCGCCCTTTTTTCTGTCCCGCAGGCGCAGCCCGGTGGCTGCGGCGTCAAGCCTGCGCCCAGGCCCCGCGCCGGCTGCGCAGCAGGCCGATTGCCGCCAGGCCGGCAGCCAGCAAGGCCCAGCTGCCAGGCTCGGGCACCGGGCTGGGCAGGCCGATCGGCGAGACCAGCGCGACCCTCTCTGGTGACCAGCCGGTGGCCATCAGCAGCGCCAGCTGTGAGGCGTCGGTGCCCAGTTCGCCGGGCTGGTTGCTGGCCAGGGTCAGTGTGTCGCCATCGGTCATGAAGACACGCTCGCCATACTGGTTGAGCATCGACGGGTCGGCGTCGGAAACTGCCACCGGCGCACAGATCAGGTAGAACGGACAGCCCAGGTCCAGCGACCGGATGTAGCCGGATTCGAGCCCTTGGCCGTCTTGCGCGCCCAACGCAAACAGGGCCCGGTAGCCAGGGTCGGCGTTGACGGCATCGGGCAGGGCCTGCGTCACATTGAACGGCAGGCCGCTGATCGCGCGGGTCATGAAGCTGTAGCCCTCGTCGAACAGCGGGATGCTGAGCCGGCCGGCATTGACCGGCCCCGAGTCATAGACCGGCCCGATCTTCAGGCCATAGATGTCGGCCGCCAGCGCCTGCATGCTGAAGTCGCCCTGCACGATCAGCTCGGTCAGGTTGTTGAAGTTCAGCTCCAGCGCCGTGCTGGGCACCACACCCAGGTTGCGCACATTCGAGCGCAGCACCAGGTCCTGCCCCAGCGGCACCACCACCTTCTTGGTCGGTGCGCTCCACTGGCCGTTGTCCAGCAGGCGCTGCACCGGGCTCAGGAAGTCCAGCGTCTCGATCGGCCGCACGCCCACGCTGATGGTCTGCGCCAGGTCCAGCCCGATGCCGGCGTTCACGCTCAGCAGGTTGTAGCCGATGCCGGCAATGTTGCCGGCCAGCGGCACACCCACCGCCTTGGACACCAGGTTGCCGACATTGACGCCCAGCGACGCAATGCTGTCGCGGCCAACGCTGCGCAGCAGCGTGGCGGTGCTGCCTGCCGGGCTGGACACCGCGTCGATGTTGGGGATGTTCAGCCGCCCGGTCAGGTTGCCGTCGAGCAGGCTGACGTATTGGTTGAGGTTGGCGCTGCGATCAACCAGGCGGACCAGGCCGTCATTGTTGCGGTTGATGGCCGCCAGGTTGCGTGAGGCATTGCCGTCCAGCGGCCCCAGCGCCGGGCCGGTGCACAAGCCTGCCAGGCAGGCCTGCGCGCCCACAAAGGCATGAAAGCGTGCCTCCAGGTCCACATAGGCCTGCAGCGTGGGTGAGTGGGTGGTCAGCTTGGCCACCAGGCGCTGGCCGTTCAATGCCTCCTGGTAGGCCGGCGCGCCGTAGCCCGGCGTCTTGTAGCTGGTGCCCAGCGTGAACGGCGTGTTCACTGCATTGCTGTAGGCCGCCGGTGTGGCAATACTGGCCACCACCGGGTACAGCAGGTCGTAGGAGCCGCTGTTGAGCTTGGCGCCGTAGTTCAGGCCGAAGCTGCCATTGGTGTTGGCGCCGGCGCGCACGCCGGTGGGGCAGTCGATCAGCGGGCAGGGGTCCACCATGCCGCCGTATTCCTTGCCCAGGTCGAAGGCCGGCGGCCCCAGGCGCCGGTTGATGTCGACAACAACCGCCGCCCCGGGCCCATACACGCTCTGGCCCTTCAGTGAGAACACCGCGCTGAAGTCCACCGCCGCAGCGGGCCCGGCCAGCAATGCGGTGGCCAGGCCGACGCCGGTGGCCACAGCGCTCAGTGCGTGGCGCTTCGGTGGCCGGCGTGGTGGTGGCTTGCGCGCTGCGCAATCAGGGTCGAGGTGTGGTTGCCTTGTCATGATGCTGCTCCCAGTGGCCGACACCATGCTCGGTGCCAAGGGGCAATCTGCGCCTGAATCGCCTTCAGGTCTTTGGGCCGGGGCTGAAGAGTTCTGCTGCTGCTGCGGCCTCGGGCCTTCAGACCGCTTAAGCTGCATGCGCACTTCAAGGGGGGCTTGTGTCCGGTGGCAGCGTGGGGCTGGCGGTTCGATTCGGCCGCTTCGAGCTTCAGCCTGCGGCGCGCGTGCTGCTGGTTGATGGCGCGCCCGCCGCGCTGGGTGCGCGTGCCTTCGATGTGCTGATGGCACTGGTCGAGCGGCGCCAGGCGCCGGTGAGCAAGGATCACCTGCTGCAGCTGGTGTGGCCGGCCAGCGTGGTGGAAGAGAACACGCTGCAAGTGCACATTTCGGCGCTGCGCAAGATCCTGGGGCCGATGGCGATCAGCACCATTGCCGGGCGCGGCTACCGTTTCACGGCCGAGCTGGATGCCGACGATGCGCCCGCTGCAGCGCCCGGCGCGCTGTCCATGGCGCCCCCGGCCACACCCCACAACCTGCCGCAGCCGCGCACCCGCTTCATCGGCCGCGAGACCAGCCTGGCCTTGTGCATGGGCCTGCTGCAGACCACACGCCTGCTCACGCTCACCGGCATCGGCGGCTGCGGCAAGACGCGGCTGGCGCTGGCGCTGGCGCAGCGCCGGCTGGCGGCCTTTGCCGACGGCGTCTGGTTTGTCGACTTGGCGCCGCTGCAGGACGGGCAGCGCGTGGCGCCGGCGGTGGCCGCCGTGCTGGGCCTGCCCGACGACGGCACCACACCGCTGCTGGCGCGGCTGCAGGCGCACCTGGCGCCGCGTGGCGTGCTGATCGTGCTGGACAACTGTGAGCACCTGATCGACGCCGCCGCCACGCTGGCCGATGCACTGCTTGGTGGCTGTGCCCAGCTTTGCATCCTGGCCACCAGCCGCGAGGCGCTGGGTGTCACCGGTGAGCAGCTGGTGCCGGTGCAGCCGCTGTGTTTGCCTGCGGCCAGCGACCTGGCGGCAGTGCGCGACAGCGACGCCGTGCGGCTGTTTGCCGACCGCGCCGGTCTGGTGGCGCCCGGCTTTGTGCTCGATGAAGGCAATGCTGCGGCGGTGGCCGACATCTGCTGCAGGTTGGACGGCATTGCGCTGGCCATCGAGCTGGCGGCGGCCAGGGTGGGCATGCTGCCGGTGGCCGAGATCAGCGCGCGGCTGGGCCAGCGCTTTCGCTTTTTGACCGGTGGCAGCCGGGCCTTGCCACGCCACCAGACACTGCTGGCCGTGCTGCAGTGGAGCCATGACAGCCTGAGCCCGGCCGAGCAGCGGCTGTTCATGCGCCTGGGGGTGTTTGCCGGCGGCTGCACGCTGGCGGCGGCCACGGTGGTGGCCGACAGTGGCGACGAGCACAGCGTGCTGGCGCTGCTGCAGCGGCTGCATGACCGCTCGCTGCTGCTGGTGCAACACGACGTGCAGCACACCGAGCCTGCGCCGCCGCGCTACCGCATGCTGGAGACGGTGCGCCAGTACGCGATGGACCGGCTCGACGCCGCCGGTGATGCCGACGCCAGCCGCGACCGCCACCTGCACTGGGTGGTGGCCTTGGCCGAGCGCGCGCTGGCCGAGGTGCAGGGGCCCCAGCAAGGGGCCTGGATGCAGCGCCTGGCACAGGAGCAGGCCAACCTGCTGGCAGCCCACCGCTGGTGTGAACACGCTGTGCAAGGCCCGCACGCCGCCATCCGCCTGGTGGCCTGCCTGTGGCGGTATTGGGTGGCGTCGGCGCAGCTTGAAACCGGCCATGCGCTGGCCGAGCAGGCGTTGGCGCGGGCCCCGGCTGACACCGCCGCGCTGTGGCATGGCCGCGCCCATTGGGCGTTGGGGCAGATCGCGTTCCGCATGGGGCGCTATGGCCAATCACTGGCCCAGGCCGAGGTTTGCCTGGCGCTGGCCGCCAGCGTGGGCGATGCCGAGCTGACCGCCATCAGCCTGGGCCTGCGGGCCAAGGCGCTGCATTCCAGCGGCCAACTGGCGCTGGCCCGCCAGCACTACCTGCAAGCCTGCAGCGTGGCGCGCACGCTGGCCAGCCCGTTCTGGCTGGGCACTGCATTGAACAACCTGGCCGAGCTGCACCGCAGCGTGGGCCAGTTTGACGCTGCCGAAGCCTGTTATGCCGAGGCGGTGGAGATCTCGCGCCGCCTGCAGTCGCCCGAGGCCACCTTTGTGCCGCTGTGCAACCTGGCGCGGCTGGCCGTGGCGTCTGGCCAGCTGGAGCGGGCCCGGCTGCTGCTGCAGGACAGCCTGAACCTGGCCGCAGGTGCAGGCCTGACGGCGATGGGCGAAGACCTGCTGGACGTGGCCGCCGGCCTGGCATCGGCGCGCGGCGAGTTCAGCCTGGCGGCACGCTTTGCCGGCGCTGCCGCGGCACGCATGCAAGAGGGCGGCAGCCAGCGCGAGCCGGTCGACCAGGCCTTCATCGCACCGCTGCTCGCGCGTGCCAGCGCTGCACTCGGCACGGCAGCCTATGCCGCTGCCGAGGCGCAGGGGCGGGCTTGGAGCCACGCGGCGGCGGTCAGCGAAGTGCGGCGCTGGGCAGCGCAGGGTTCGCCCGCACCGGCCGATGTTGGCGCCCAGCCAGCGGGCTGACTCACAGGCCCCGGCACTGGCCTTGTTTGCTGGCGGCGATGTTGCCGCTGCCGGTGGGTGCTGTCTGGTTGCCACTGCACTGCAGGTTGCCAGCGGCCAGGTTGCCGTTCAACACCGCAGCGCCGCGGTTGCCAAACAGCTGCATGTCACCGTCCAGGCGCAGCGCCTGCAGCCACAACGCGCCGGTGTTGCCGTTGAGCTGAACCGAGCCAGACAGCCGGGTGCCTGACAGCACCAGTGCCTGGCCGTTGTCCAGCTGCACCGAGCCTTTGACTTGGCCACCGATCAGGTGCACTTGCGCCGCGCCGTTGCCTTGCACATTGCCGTCGATGACCGCGCCGCTGGCATCGACCGATGCGCCGCTGCCCAGCAGCAGGTTGCCGGCCAGGCGGGTGCCGGTCAGAACGCAGCGCGCACCGGCGGGCACGCTCAGGTTGGCAAAGGCCTGCGGCCCCAGGCTCAGGTTGCGGCAGACCACGTCCTTGCCCTCGGCCAGCGTGGCCGATGGCAGGCCGGCGTCGAACAGGCGCTTGGCCGCCATCCAGGCTTGCTGGCCGCTCAGGTTGCCCAGCGTTTGGCCGTCGGTGTTGTCATCGGCAAAGTGGATGCCGGCATACAGGCGCGACATGCCAGCCTGGGCCACGGCGGCACTGAAGGTGGCAAAGCGGATGGTGGTCGGCTCACTCGGCACGCCAGGCTCGACGCGGCCGAAGTCCACCGGCACGGTGGTGGCAAAGCCGAAGTGGTCGTTGCCGGTGAAGGCCCGCAGCACCGTGGCACTGGCCGCCGAGAACGTGGAATGGCCAGAGACATAGCCCGGGAATGACGGCGTCAGGTTGCTGCCGGGGTTGTAGGGTGTCCATTTGCCGCCGTCGATCCATTCCACCGGCCGGCCCGGCCCGCCCCAGGCCAGCACCGGCACACCTTGGCGGAACCAGCGCACGCCGGTGATCGGCCGCACACCGTCGTATTTGCGTTTGAGATGCCAGGCCACGATGCCGGCGTCGAACGATGCGTTCTGCATCGCGAAGAACATCTTCACGTCCTGGTCGATGCTGTGGCTGTCACGCCGCGACACGTCTTGCGCAAACAGCGACCAGTGCCCCGGCGGCAACTCAGAGGCCGGGCCGTCGGCCCAGTATTCGACGATCAGCTTCTGTTGCGCGGTGAGGTTGCGGCTGTAGGCCAGCATGTCATCGATGTCGGCCTGGTAGCGCGACGGGCTTTGCAGGTAGTTGGGGCCGGCGGCAATGGCGGGGTGCTTGTCGAACTGGCTGGCTGAAGTCAGCGCAAAACCACGCACGTTCTCCCAGTGCGGGGCAATGAATGACTGCGTGACGCCCAGGTCGTTGATCAGCGGTTGCCAGCGGTAGGGGTTGGCGATGTTCAGCACGCAGGGCCCGGGCGTGGTCGGCAGGCAGAACGGCATCGGCGCGTTGGCCGGTGTGTAGTACGTGTAGTCGCTGTAGGCGCCAGTGCGCAGGTCACCGTACTGGTTGGCACCGTCATGGCGCCTGGAGGCGATGACGGCGGCCGCTGCGGCATTGCCGATGCCCTGTGGCGTGGCCAGGTCGGTGGACATGTCAGCCGGGTTGTGGCCCAGCGACAGCATCACCGCCTGCAGCCGGCTGGCGCCGGCCGGAAACAGGTTCGACAGGCAATGCAGCGCCGCATGGCTGACCGCCTTGGCCTTGTGTGCATCGGTGTGCTCGGCCACCGGGCGGCGGGGCAGGTCGGCCACGGCGGCCTGGGCACGCAAGTCATAGGGCACCCAGGCGTCGTACATGCAGGTGTGCGCCACCGCCAGCGCCCGCGCCACGATCGGTGGCCCCAGGCGGCCGCGCCGCACTTCTTCAAGCGCCGCCTGGTTCCAGGCCACCACCACGTTGGGTTGGGCTGGCGCTGCAACTGCCAGGCTGGGCAGTGCACAGGCCAGCAGGACAAAGTGTGGGCTCAGGCCTGGCAACTGCATGGGGGGCTTTTGGCTGTGAAGGTGTCTTTAAAGAATATCGCAAACACTGCTAACAGCAGCAAAAACGGCAGCGTGTCTGCGAAGTTGTGCCACGCCCATTTGGGGGCCTGGGCAAACCGTTCAGGGCTCGCCAAACAGGCTGGTGCCGGTGCTGGAACGCACCTTGGGCTGGCCACCTGGGGCCTCGGCACGGATGCCCGTCGCTTGGGTGCCGATGCCGGCACGGATTGCCTTTGTCGTCGCAGCGGCTCAAGCGTGGCCAGGCCTGCGCTGCCGCACCGCCCAAACCTGTCTTGCGCAATCCAGCCCGCTTTTCCAGCCCGCTTTTCCGGCCCGCTTTTCCGGCCCGCTTTTCCGGCTATCAAACGCCACGCTGCCGGCCCAGACTGCGGCCATGCAAGAGTTGCCTGTCAACGCGCCGCAGCGCCGGTCTGCACCGGGCCTGCGCGCCAGCCTGCCGTGGCCTGCGCCGGCACTGCTGACCTGGCTGCTGGCCTGGGCGCTGGCCTGGGCGTTGCAGCAGCATGCGCCAGCGCTGGGCGGCGCGTTGGTGTTCACGCTGGCCAGCAGCGTGGGTGCACTGGCGGCGTTGTGGCAACGCTGTGCCGGCTGGCTGCGGCGCTGCATGCTGGTGGCGGGCTTCCCGGTGTCGGCACTGGCCAGTGGCTGGGCGCAGGCCTGGACACAAGCCTGGCCGGGCGACTGGGCCTGGTTGGCTGCCCCTGCCGCGTTGCCGGCCTGGGCCTGGCTGCTGCCGCTGGGCGTTTTGCTGGCCGCCTACCCACTGCGCAGTTGGCGCGACGCGCCGCTGTTTCCCACCCCCGGTGGTGCTTTGCTGGGCCTGCAGGCGGCCACCGGCCTGGCGCCGGGCGCACGGGTGCTGGACGCCGGCTGCGGCCTGGGCCATGGCTTGCGTGCGCTGCGCGATGCGTTGCCGGCAGCGTTGATCACCGGCATCGAATGCAGCTGGCCGCTGCGCCTGGCCAGTGCCTGGCGCTGCCCCTGGGCCAGCGTGCGCCAGGGCGACATGTGGGCAGACAGTTGGCAGCGCCTGGCCCTGGTCTACCTGTTCCAGCGGCCCGAGACCATGGCGCGGGCCTGGGCCAAGGCGCAGGCCGAAATGGCGCCCGGCGCCTGGCTGGCCAGCCTGGAATTTGCGGTGCCCGGCGTGCCAGCCGATGCCGTGCTGCAACCCGACAGCGCCAAACCGGTGTGGCTGTACCAGGTGGGCCTGCCGCCGCGCGCGGGGCCAAGCGCTCAACCCCTGCTGGCACCGGCCGATAACCCACCCAACAAGCCAGCCCGCCCGGGCCGGCACCGTCATCTGGCCTGATCACCCCACACCATGTTCGTCATCGTCGGCTGGCTTCTTGCCATGGCTTGCATCTTCGGCGTGTACATCGTGCACGGCGGCAACATGGCCGTGATCCTGAAGGCGCTGCCCTTCGAGATGACCACCATCTTCGGCGCCGCCATCGGCGCCTTTCTGGCCAACAACCAGATGAAGACGATCAAGGCCACGCTGCGTGGCCTGGGCCAGTGCTTCAAGGGCAGCAAGTTCAGCAAGGCGCGCTACATGGAGCTGCTGGCGCTGATGTTCGACATCCTGCAGAAGGCGCGCAAAGAGGGCCTGATGTCGATCGAGAAGGATGTGGAAGACCCGCACAGCTCGGCCATCTTCCAGAAGTACCCGATCGTCGGCAACGACCACCATGTCACCGAGTTCATCACCGACTACCTGCGCATGATGGTCTCGGGCAACCTGAACGCGCATGAGATCGAAAGCCTGATGGACAGCGAGATCGAGACCCACCACCAGGAAGAGCATGCCGCGGTGGCCGCCATCGGCCGCCTGGCCGGTGGCCTGCCGGCCTTCGGCATCGTGGCTGCGGTGCTGGGTGTCGTCAACACCATGGGCTCGGTGGGCCAGCCGCCTGCGGTGCTGGGCGGCATGATCGCCTCGGCCCTGGTCGGCACCTTCCTGGGCATCTTGCTGGCCTATGGCTTTGTCGAGCCGCTGGGCGGCCTGCTGGAGCAGAAGGTGGAAGACGCTGGCAAAGAGTTCCAGTGCATCAAGACCACGCTGCTCGCGTCGATGCAGGGTTATGCGCCGCAGGTGGCGATCGAGTTCGGCCGCAAGGTGCTGTTCTCGGGTGACCGGCCGACCTTCGGCGAGCTTGAAGCTCACGTGAAAAAGAAGTGATGGTTGGAGCTGAGCATGGCCGGTGACGCGAAGAAACTCCAACCCATCATCATCAAGCGCGTCAAGAAGAGCGGCCATGCCGCGCATGGTGGCGCCTGGAAGATTGCCTACGCCGACTTCGTGACCGCGATGATGGCCTTCTTCCTGCTGATGTGGCTTCTGGGCAGCACCTCCGAGGGCGACAAGAAGGGCATTGCCGACTACTTCCAGAGCCCGCTGAAGGTGGCGCTGCTCAACGGCGGATCGGGCTCGGGTGACTCATCGTCGGTGCTCAAGGGCGGTGGCACCGACTTGACGCGCAGCCATGGCCAGGTCAAGCAGGGTGACGTGCAGGCGCCGCGCAACACCATCAACCTGCAGGCGCTGCGCTACGAGCAGCGTGTGGCCGAGGCCACCAAGCTGCAAGAGCTGAGCGAGCAGGTGCAGAGCGAGCTGCAGAACGACCCCAAGCTGGCCCAGTACGCCTCGCAGCTGAAGCTGGACCACACCCGCGACGGCCTGCGCATCCAGATCGTTGATGCACTGGCGCGGCCGATGTTCGACAGTGGCAGCGCGGTTGTCAAACCGCACATGCGCGCGCTGCTGCGCGCCATCGGCGGCGTGCTGCTGGAGGTGCCCAACCGGCTGACGCTGGAAGGCCACACCGACGCCCAGCCGCTGGGCGATGGCTCGGGCTACAGCAACTGGGAGCTGTCGGCCGACCGCGCCAATGCATCACGCCGTGAGCTGGTGGCCGGTGGCCTGACCGAAGAACGTGTGCTGCGGGTGCAGGGCCTGGCCAGCAGCCAGCCGTTCAAGCGCGACGACCCGGTGGACCCGCAGAACCGCCGCATCAGCATCATCGTGATGAACCGCGACGCCGAAGACCGCTTCTACCGCCCCACCGCCGACCGTGTGGAGCCGCAGGCGGGCGAGGCCGAACCCAGCATCCGGCCCGACAAGCCCACGCTGGTGTCAAGTCCGTCTGCGCCGGGCCGATAAGCCGGCGTCAAGCCACGTTGTTTTCCACTTTCCAAGCCACAGCAGCCCCAAGGACAGCCATGAGCAATCCTTCCGACCTCAGGTTCCTGGTCGTCGATGACTTTTCCACGATGCGGCGCATCGTGCGCGGCCTGCTCAGGGAGATGGGCTGCAACAACGTCGAAGAAGCCGAGGACGGCGTGGTGGCCCTGCAGATGGTCAAGACCAGCCGTTTCGACTTTGTCGTCAGCGACATCAACATGCCCAACATGAACGGCTTCGACCTGCTCAAGGCCATGAAGGCCGAGCACAGCCTGAAGCACATCCCGGTGTTGATGGTGACGGCAGAGGCGCGCAAGGAAGACATCGTGATGGCCGCGCAAGGCGGCGCTGCAGGCTATGTGGTCAAGCCCTTCACCAAGGCCACGCTGGAAGAGAAGGTGCAGAAGATCATGCAGAAGCTCGCGGCCACGGCCTGAGCGCTCCGGAGCACAAGAACATGAAGATGGATGACCTGGACACGCTCGC
>JANNMP010000098.1:0-3977 GCA_031398015.1 Burkholderiaceae bacterium | reverse complement strand
ATACCAGCGCAACTACAGCATGGTGCGCACTGGCGGCAACCAGCGCGTGAGCCCGCAGATGATCGTGGACGGGCTGCGCACCGGCAACACCTGGGTGGACAGCGGCCAGTTGATCGACCGCCTGGCCTTTGTGGCCTGCGCCTCGTACGCCGGCCCGGCCAAACGCAGCAATGCGGCGGTGGAAGCGCTGGCCGTGACGGCGGCGATGAACAACACCGACACCGACGTGGCCGGCTGCGCCACCATGGGCGAGAAGCTGGTGGTGCGCCCGGGTGCCGAGGTGGTGGTGGCGATCGTGGTGCGTGACCCGGCGGGCAAGAGCTATTCGCCCTACAGCTTCCCCAACCCGTCGCTCAAGCAAGTGGGCATCACCCAGCCCCTGGACATGCCGGTGCTGCACCATGTCGATGTGATCCGCGGCATGGTGACGGGCATGAAGCAGCCCAACGCTGCCGACTACGCCGGCACCTGGCCCGACAACTGGGTGGACATGGCCAACCCGCAGCAACTGCGCAGCCTGGCCACTGTGCCGGCCGCCGCCAAGAACACCACGGCAGCGGTGATCAACAGCTTCAGCCAGGCCACCTGGACCACGGTGGCCGGCCAGCCCGAGTACAAGAAGATGAGCTTTCGCATCCCGGCGGTGACGGCGTCGCAATACCTGCGCCTGCGTGGCACCAACCTGCCGGCGGCGGTGCCGTTCGAGACCGACGCGGCGGGCAACCCGCTGTCGGATCTGTGGACCAACACCGGTGAAATCCGCAGCAAGACCAGCGGTGCGGTGGAGTTCCCCAGCAACAGCATGCTGCGCATCCCCTGCACCACCACAGGCGGCAGCAATGTGCCGGCCAATGAGGCGCTGTTCAGTGGCAGCGGCATCGACGCCTGCCCCAACCACCTGTCAGTGGTCAATGGCCAGCGCATGTTGGGCTTGGACGTGGCGGCCTGGTCTGACCTGTGGTTCTACAGCAACCCGATCTTCGTGGAAGTGGCTGGTGGCACCATGGTGGCGGGTGTGAAGTAGATGCCCAGCAGCAGCTTGACGCGGCCAACGGCAACCACAGCCACCGCGCCGCACACCGCCCCGGCCTGGCTGCGCGAGCCGCTGCTGCACTTCATGCTGGTCGGTGCCGTGCTGTTCGGCATCGATCAGCTGGTGAACCGCAACGCCGACGACCCGCGTGTGATCACCATCGACGCGGCCGTGGACCAGGAGGCCATTCGCGTGTTCCGTGATGCGCGTGGCCGCGCGCCTGAGCGCGACGAGTTGTACGCGCTGCGCCGGGTTTGGCTGGACAACGAGGTGCTGTACCGGGAGGGCCTGGCGCTGCAACTCGACCAGGGCGACAAGGCCATCCGCGACCGGGTGATCTTCAAGGCGCTCAGCGGCATCAACGCCGGCCTGAAGCTGCCAGCGGTGGACGACGCGGTGCTGCGCACCTGGTTCGACAAGAACCGCAGCAAGTACGACGAGCCCGCAAGGGTCGATTTCTCCGAAGCCGTGTTGCCCGAGGCCCAACCCAGCGACAGCAGCGCCAACAGCCTGGCTGCCAGCCTGAACGCCAGCAGCAGTGGCGAGGCCAATGCCGGGCTGCGGGTTTTCAAGGGCCGGCCGGTGGCCAACATCGTGCAGAGCTACGGCGCCGATTTCAGCCGCGCGCTGGCCGAGGCGCCGGTGGGCGAATGGCGCGTGCTGCGCCACGGCAGCACGCCGCGCGTGGTGCGGCTGGACGCCGCCACGCAGCCGAAGCCGGCCACGTTCGAGCCACTGCGCCAGGCGGTGCTGCAGGACTGGACCGACGCGGTGCTGGCCGAGCAGCGCGCCGATGCGGTCAAGGCCATGACGCTGAAGTACCGCATCGTCACCGCGGCGCCCGAGGCGCCCAAGCCATGAGGGCATTGCTGCATCGCTTGACCCTGGGTTGGCTGGGCCTGCTGATGCTGGTGTTGCCAGCTGCAGCGCACGAGATGAGCATGGCCGAGATGGTGGTGCACCAGACCGCACCGGGCGACTTTGTCTGGCAGTGGACTGCCGGCGCACGCACCGGCGGCGATGCACTGCAACCGCTGTGGCCCGAAGGCTGCGAGGCCGACGCCAACACCTTGCGCTGCGGCCCCGCCGGGCTGCGCGGCAAGCTGGGCATGCAGGGCGTGGGCAACGGCGTGTCGGCGGTGCTGGTCAAGCTGCATTGGCAAGACGGTGGCCTGCGTGTCTACACCCTGACCACCGGCCAGCCCACGGTGCAGCTGTACGGCAGCGCCGATGACCAGCGTGGCTGGGGCGAGATTGCCCACGCCTACACCGTGCTGGGTGTCGAGCACATCCTGGCCGGCTTCGACCACCTGCTGTTCGTGGTGGGCCTGCTGTTCCTGGTGGGCTTCAACCGCCGGCTGGTGTGGACCATCAGCGCCTTCACGCTGGCCCACAGCCTCACACTGGGCCTGAGCGCGCTGGGCTGGATCAGCCTGCGCAGTGCGCCGGTGGAGGCCACCATTGCGCTGTCGATCATGCTGGTGGCCGCTGAAGCCTTGCACCAGCGCCAGACCTTGTCACGCCGCTGGCCAGCGCTGGTGGCGCTGCTGTTCGGTCTGGTCCATGGCCTGGGCTTTGCCGGCGCGCTGCAGCAAATCGGCCTGCCGCAGCAGCACCTGGCGGTGGCGTTGCTCAGCTTCAACCTGGGTGTGGAGCTGGGCCAGCTGGTGGTGGTGGCTGGGCTGTTTGTGCTGTGGCGGGCTGCGTCTGCAGTGCCGTCAACCGCGCGCGCACAAGCCCTGGCACGCACACCAGCGCTGTACGCCATTGGTGCTGTGG
Organism: Burkholderiaceae bacterium; assembly: GCA_031398015.1. Lineage (GTDB taxonomy): Bacteria > Pseudomonadota > Gammaproteobacteria > Burkholderiales > Burkholderiaceae_C > Pseudaquabacterium. The sequence continues at coordinate 1,165 of JANNMP010000098.1, read as the reverse complement.
CCGCGTACTGGACGCTGGAGCGGGCGGCTGCGGTCTTGGCTTGATTGGCTGCTTGCCTTTCAGCATTGGTGCGAGGCCAAGGACGATGGGTGCCCGGCTTCCTTCGTGTCCCCCGACGCAGGCCGTAGGCGGCCAGCGTCTCCTCCTTTACCTACGGAAGCCGGACACCCACCGCCCTCGGCCCGGACAGGCCTGCACGGTTTGACGAGTTTGAAAACCTTCATACGCCCCGGTGGTGATGGAGCGTCGTGACGGGCTGCCGTGCGCTGCGGCGGTAAAGGTGGAGCCGGCGTCCGCCAGGACGGCGGCGGGGGACACGCAGCAGAGCACGGCAGCCCGGCGCGGCGCTCTCGCGCTAGCTGTCGTCTGCAACTTTCAGATGGCCACCCGCTGCCGCACCCGATCAGCTTCCATGTCCGCACCCCGCCCACGCGCGATGATCTCGCCGCGCTCCATCACCAGGTACTGGTCGGCCAGCTCGGCGGCGAAGTCGTAGTACTGCTCGACCAGCACCACGGCCAAACGCTGACCGTTCAGGCCCTTGTCGGCCAGCATGCGGATGACGCGGCCGATGTCCTTGATGATGCTGGGCTGGATGCCTTCGGTGGGCTCGTCCAGGATCAGCAGCTTGGGGCCCGCCGCCAGCGCACGGGCGATCGCCAATTGCTGCTGCTGGCCGCCTGACAGGTCACCACCCCGGCGGTGGATCATCTGCTGGAGCACCGGGAACAGCTCGAACAACTGCGCCGGCAGCGGCGTGCCACCGGGCTTGGCCGCCAGGCCCATTTTCAGGTTGTCTTCCACCGTCAGACGGCTGAAGATTTCCCGCCCCTGCGGCACATAGCCCACACCCAGGCGCACACGTTCATACGGCGTGGCACGGGTGATGTCCTTGCCGTCGAGCGTGATGCTGCCGGTCTTCAGCGGCACCACGCCCATCAGGCTTTTCATCAGCGTGGTCTTGCCCACGCCGTTGCGGCCCAGCACCACCGTCACCTCGCCCTGCTTGGCCTCCAGCCCCAAGTTGCGCAGGATGTGGCTGCCGCCGTAATACTGGTTCAGGCCGTCGACTTTCAGCATCTGGTGTCGCCCATCAGTCGCTCATCTGCCGAGGTAGACCTCGACGACCTTGTCGTTGGCCTGCACCTCTGACAGCAGCCCCTCG
>JANNMP010000367.1:0-3841 GCA_031398015.1 Burkholderiaceae bacterium | reverse complement strand
CGAGCTGGCCGAGCGTGACCCCGACCGGCTGGTGGACATCATTGCCGCGCTGGAGCCCACGCTGGGCGGCATCAACCTCGAAGACATCAAGGCGCCCGAATGTTTCCTGGTCGAACGCAAGCTGCGTGAGCGGCTGAAGATCCCCGTCTTCCACGACGACCAGCATGGCACGGCGATCATCTCGTCGGCGGCGCTGATCAACGCGCTGGAGCTGGTGGGCAAGCAGATCGGCGCGGTCAAAGTGGTGGTGTCGGGCGCGGGCGCGGCAGCGATTGCCTGCCTCGATCTGATGGTCGGCCTGGGGGTGAACATCGGCAATGTCTACGCGGTCGATTCCAAAGGCGTGATCCGCGAAGGCCGTGGCGACAAGCTCGATGAAAGCAAGCAACGCTACTGCCAGAAGACCGACGCCAAGACCCTGGCCGACGTGGTGCGCGATGCCGACGTGTTTCTGGGCTGCAGCGCCGCCGGCGTGCTGACGCCCGAGATGGTGGCCACCATGGCCGACAAGCCGATCATCCTGGCGCTGGCCAACCCCGAGCCCGAGATCCGGCCCGAGCTGGCCAAGCAGGCGCGGCCCGACTGCATCATGGCCACTGGCCGGTCGGACTACCCGAACCAGGTCAACAACGTGCTGTGCTTCCCGTACATCTTCCGCGGTGCACTCGACTGCGGCGCCACCACCATCAATGAGGCGATGAAGCTGGCCTGCGTGCGCGAGATTGCCGCGCTGGCCAAGGCCGAGACCAGCGACGAAGTGGCCGCCGCCTATGCCGGGCAAGAGCTGCGCTTCGGGCCTGACTACATCATCCCCAAGCCGTTTGATGCGCGGCTGATCCTGCGCATTGCGCCAGCGGTGGCCAAGGCGGCGGCCGACAGCGGCGTGGCCAGCCGGCCGATCACCGACCTGGAGGCCTACCGCCAGCAGCTGACCCGGTTTGTGTACCAGACCGGCATGGTGATGCGCCCGGTGTTTGCTGCCGCCAAGGCTGCGCACACGGCGCGTGCGGCGCGGGTGGTCTATGCCGAGGGTGAGGACGAGCGGGTGCTGCGCGCGGTGCAGGTGGTGCTCGACGAAGGTCTGGCCCAGCCCATCCTGGTGGGCCGGCCAGCAGTGATCGAGATGCGCATCGAACGCGCCGGCCTGCGGCTGCAGCGCGGTGTGCACTTCGAGGTCTGCGACCCCGAGAACGACCCGCGCTTCCGCTCGTACTGGGAGGCCTACCACCAGGCCATGGGCCGCGACGGTGTGTCACCCGAGGCGGCCAAGGCCGCCGTGCGGCGCAGCAACACGCTGATCTCGTGCCTGATGCTCAAGCGCGGCGAGGCCGATGCGATGCTGTGTGGCCTGGTGGGCCGCTACGACCAGCACCTGGACCATGTGCGCAGCGTCATCGGCCAGCGCGCCGACGCCCGCACCATGGCGGCCATGAATGCGCTGATGCTGCCCGAGCACACGCTGTTCCTGGCCGACACCTTCGTCAATGAATCGCCCAGCGCCGAAGAGCTGGCCGACATCGCGCTGATGGCCGCGCACGAGGTGCGCCGCTTCGGCATGCCGGCCAAGGTGGCGTTTGTGTCGCATTCCACCTACGGCAGCTCGCAGCGTGAATCAGCCAAACGCATGCGCGCCGCGCGTGACCTGTTCGTGCAGCGTGCGCCCGACATCGTGTGCGACGGCGAGTTGCAGGGCGACGCGGCGCTGTCCGAGGCGATCCGCAACACCGCGCTGGCCGGCAGCAAGCTGACCGGTGCCGCCAACCTGCTGGTGCTGCCCAACCTGGACGCGGCCAACATCCTGTTCAATGTGCTGAAGGTGGTGGCCAGCCAGGGCGTGACGATCGGCCCGATCCTGCTCGGCGCGGCTGCGCCGGTGCACATCCTGACGCCGTCGGCAACGATGCGCCGGGTGGTCAACATGACGGCGCTGGCAGTGGCCGACGCGGCGGCGGGGTCGGCCCAGGAGCTGGCCAAGCGCGATTGATTGGCGCCCGGGAGGCATGTGTCAACAACCGGGCCATCGAAACTTTCTGGCCGACGTGGAGAAACACCGATGAGCGTGAAATCGCGAGCACACGATGCCGGCAGCGGCGTGCTTCACATCAGGGTGGGGGAGTCGTTGGCAGACGCTGGCGCGCGCGCGGCCTCGGTGATGAAGGCATTGCAACGTGGTGAGGCGGTAGCGCCCTACTTCGGTGTCGGCTTTGCTGAGGTGGGCAGGCTGCTGGCAATCTTCACTCCCAAGCGCTGGGCGATGATCGCTGCGCTGCGTGAGCATGGACCTGCCACCGTCGCTGAACTGGCGCGTCGTGTGGGCCGCAACTACAAGAATGTGCACACCGACGTGGCGCAGCTGATCGAATGGATGGCCGTGACCCGCCTTGCCGATGGCACAGTGGCAGTGCCTTGGTCGGAGATCATCGTCGACATGAAGCTGCCTGATCGGCGTGCTGCCTGACTCGCCCTGCGCCTTGGCCCGGAGAAGTTTGCAACGGCCCAGGCTGCCGCGCCCCGCTGCTCAAGCCCGGTCCGGGTCCGGGTAGACCAGCGGGCCCAGCAGGCGGCGGTTGAACGGCTTCCAGCCGCCTTCGGGCTGGGCCAGGCGGTCGGCCACCGCGTACAGCACGGCCGGGTGGGCGGCCATGCCGATGTGGCTGGCCAGCACCTCGATGTTCTCGGTGTGGGCACTGCAACGCTCAAGGCTGGCGCGCCAGGCCACCACGCCGTCGCTGCGGCTGAACACCGAGCTGGTCGGCACGCCCGGCGTGGGCTCGACCCGCTGCGCGCGCTGCGGGTCGTCGGCCTTCTGGCCGCTGACACGTTCATACACCTGCCAGGCATTGGTGGCGCGTGGGCTGCCCAAGAACGGGCTGCCCAGCGTGACGATGCTGCGCACCAGGTCGCCATGGCTGGCGGCCAGCAGCCGCGCATACACGCCGCCCAGGCTTTGGCCGACCAGGCTGACCTTGCCGCCGCTGCGCTGCTGCAGCGCTTGCAGCTTGGCCACCATGCTGGCCTCGACACCCGCGCGTGGCCCCAGGTTGCGGCCTTGGCCCCAGCCATGCACGTCATAGCCGCGGCCAGCCAGGTAGCGGCGCAGCAGCCGGGTGGAGGTGTCGCTGGCCAGCAGGCCGGGCAGCACCAGCACCGCATGGCCGTCACCACGCGGGGCCAGTTGCAGCAGCGGCCACAGCGCCAGGCCGGCTGCGGCCTCCCACAGCGCGCGGGATTCGGCCCACAGCAGCAGGCGTGAGGGCGGCGCAATCGATGCTTGGGTGGCGGTGGGCATGGGTTTGTCCTTGGGTTGTGGTGGGTCGGTTTCAGTGGCGGTACTTGCTGCGCAAGTAGTCAAGATACGCCCGTGCGTCGCTGGAGACATAGGGTGAAAACAAGGTCAGCGTGTAAAACGCCGCCAAGCCGGGGTCGGCCTGGGCCTGGGGTTCGCGCCCAGGCACCAGGCGCTCGAACGACATCCAGCAGGTGGTGGTGAACACCAGCTGCAGCGCCAGGATGCGCGCCTGCTCGGTGCTGGCCTGCATCACGCCCGCAGCCGCCAGGCCTTCGCACAGGCCCTGCGCGGCCAGCAGGTGCTGGGCCGTCAGCGCCTGCGCCCGGCGCGCCAGGGCCGGGTACTCGCTGCACAGGTAGGCCATGTCGCGGTAGACAAAGCAGTGGGCGTTGATGGCCTCGTAGCGCAGGTGCAGTGACAACCACAGGTCGTCGATGGCGCTGATGCCGGCCCAGCCGGCGTCCAGCACGCCCAGCCGGTCTTCGAAGCGGCGGAACAGCCGCTCGACGATCAGCTGCTTGCTCTTGAAGTGGTAGTGCAGGTTGCCCGGGC
>JANNMP010000041.1:0-8362 GCA_031398015.1 Burkholderiaceae bacterium | reverse complement strand
CCAGTTGCTGCATGCCGGCCAGCACCCGCCGCGCATAGTGCCACAGCACGCCCAGCGACAGCAGCAGCGTGACCAGCACCGTGATCACGAAGAAATACAGTAGCTGGCCGCTCAGGTGCGATGTCATGTTGGCGCGTGGTGGGGCGCGGGCCGCATCGGCCGCATTGGCCGCATCCACCGCAGCTACGATGGCAGCCGCATCATGCCTGCAGACCTGCGCGCACCGACACCGCCCACCACCCTGCCCCGCGCGCGCAGCCGGGTGCTGCCGGTGCTGGCGCTGGTGACCCTGCTCTACCTGGGCATCGACATGGCGCTGTTCGGCCTGTTCTCGGCCAGTGTGGGCCGCATCGGGCCGTCGGCCGACGCGCTGCAAGTGCCTGCGGCCGAGGTGGCGGCAGTGGTGCGCGCCTCGGCCGCTGCCGATGCCCGCCTGGGCGCTGCGCACCGCGTGGCCGCCTGGCGCCTGGGCCTGCAAGTGGGCGAGGCAGCGCAGTCGGTCGGCCTGGCGCTGACCCAGCCGGCGCTGTGGCAGCAGCGGCTGGCAGCGGCGCAGGCGCAGGTGCTGGCAGCCGGCCATGACCAGACCCTGGGCGTGGCGCCGGCAGCGCTGATCGCACCGCGCCAATGGGCCGATTTCTCCAACCTGCCGCGCCTGGTCGAGAGCGATGCCAACGGCCTGGCCGCGCGCATCGAGGCGGCGGCATCGCCGCGCCACCGCCACCTGTACCAGGCCGGCGCGCTGCTGGGTGGCCATGCCTGGGCCCTGCGCCAGGGCCTGGCCAGCACCGCACCGGCAGCGCCCGAGGCCATTGCCCGCCACCTGGCGCTGGCCGGCCTGCCACCTGCGGTGTGGCTGCCGCTGCTGGCGCCGCCGCAAGATGGCTCGGCCGCTGCCCGCGCTGGCGCGCTGGACGCCAGGCTGGCAGCCATCGAGGCGATGCTGCTGCAGTGAACCGGCGGCGTGCCGGCGCGCCATCCACCCATGGAGGGAAGGCCTCGTCAAGACAGTTGACGACGGCAGCCAGGTGCAGGCCTAGATTGGCCTAACGCGCACTGTCAGCGCGCTCCAGTCACCTTTGCTTCAGGAAGCACACCATGCCCATGCCACTGTCCGGTGAAACATTCACCATTGAGTTGCCCGATGGCTCATCGCTTGCGCTGATCGGATTCGGAAGCCAGTTTGAAGCGGTGTTCGAAACCACCGACGGCTTCACGGTCGCGCTGGATCCGGCGACCGGTTATTACCACTATGCCGAGCTGTCGGCCGACAAGTCGACCCTGCTGCCCACCGGCCCACGGGTGGGCACGGTGGCGCCAGCGCAGTTGCGTTTGCCACGCCACCTGCGCACCAGCCGCGAAGCCGCCCGCAGCCGCGCACGCGCCGCCCATGCCGAGGCCGGCATCGAGCGGCGCTGGGAGGTGCGCCGCCGTGAACGCGCACAGCAGCGCGAGATGGCCGCCGGCATGCGCGCCGCGCCGCCCGCACCCACCGCCGTGGGCGACGTGACCGGGTTGTGCCTGCTGGTGCAGTTCCCCGACGTGCCAGGCACGATCGACAGCGCCGAGGTCGAGCGCTTCTGCAACCAGGCGGGCTATGCCGGCTTCGGCAACAACGGCTCGGTGCGTGACTACTTTCTGGCCGTGTCCGACGCCAAGCTGCGCTACAGCAATGTCGTCACCGCCTACTACACCACCCAGAACAACCGCGCCCACTACACCGATCCGGCGATCCCCTTCGGCACCCGGGCGCGTGAGCTGATCGCCGAGGCGCTGACCGCGCTGCAGGCGCAGGGCTTCGATTTCAGCGTGCTGTCCAGTGACGGCGGCGGCCATGTCTATGCGCTGAACGTGTTCTATGCCGGCGGCCGTGTCAATGCCTGGAGCCAGGGCCTGTGGCCGCACCAGTGGGCGCTGGCCGCGCCGTTCCAGGCCAGCGCCAGCAAACGCTTCAGCGACTACCAGATCACCAACATGGGCAGCGCGCTGACGCTGCGCACCTTTTGCCATGAGAACGGCCACATGGTCTGCGACTTCCCTGACCTGTATGACTACCAGGGCGACTCCAGCGGCGTGGGCCATTTCTGCCTGATGTGCAACGGCGGCTCCGACACCAACCCGACCCAGGTCAGCGCCTACCTGAAGAACGAGGCCGGCTGGACATCGCTGCTGAGCGAGGCCGCACCGTCACGCACCTACACCCTGCCGGCGGGGCGCAATGAGTTCTTGCTGCATCGCAAGAGCGACAGCGAGTACTTCATCATCGAGAACCGCCAGCAGAGCGGCCGTGATGCCAGCCTGCCCGACGCCGGCCTGGCGATCTGGCATGTCGATGAAAACGGCAACAACGGCCAGCAGCAGATGACGCCGGCCCAGCACTATGAGCTGTCGCTGGAGCAGGCCGACAACCGCTTCGACATGGAGCGCAACGCCAATGGCGGCGACAGCGGTGACCTGCACGGCGCACCGGGCAACACCAGCTTCGGCCCGGCCACGGGCCCCAGCTCACGCTGGTGGGACGGCAGCGAATCGGGCCTGAACATCGTCAGCATGTCGGCCAGCGGCGCGTCGATGACGCTGAGCACCGCCCCGGGCGCCGCCCTGGTGTTGAACGACCTGGGCTACGCAGCCGGCGGCTGGCGCGTGGACATGCACCCACGCTGCATGGCCGACACCAGCGGTGACCGCCGCGCCGACATCGTCGGCTTCGGCAATGCCGGTGTCTACGTGGCGCGGGCCAATGCCGATGGCAGCTTCGGCCCGCTGCAGCTGGTGGTGGCCAACTTCGGCTACAACGCCGGCGGTTGGCGGGTCGACCGCCACCCGCGTTTGATGGCCGACACCACCGGCGACGGCCGCGCCGACATCGTCGGATTCGGCAATGCCGGCGTCTATGTCTCGCGCGCCAATGCCAACGGCAGCTTCAGCGCGCCGGTGCTGGCGGTGGCCAACTTCGGCTACAGCGCCGGTGGCTGGCGGGTCGACCGCCACCCACGCATGTTGGCCGACACCACCGGCGACCGGCGCGCCGACATCGTGGGCTTCGGCGATGGTGGTGTCTGGGTGGCGCGCGCCAACGCCAACGGCGGCTTTGCGGCACCGGTGCTGGTGGTGGCCAACTTCGGCTACAGCGCCGGCGGCTGGCGCAGCAACCTGCATCCGCGGTGCATGGCCGACACCACCGGTGACGGCCGCGCCGACATCGTCGGTTTCGGCAACGCCGGTGTCTATGTGTCGCGGGCGCTGGCCAACGGCAGCTTCGGGCCGGTGCAGCTGGTGGTCAACAACTTCGGCCACAACGCCGGCGGCTGGCGGGTCGACCGCCATCCACGCTTCATGGCCGACATCACCGGCGAGGGCCGGGCCGACATCGTGGGCTTTGGCGACGCCGGTGTCTGGGTCTCGCGCGCCAATGCCAACGGCACGTTCACGGCACCGCAGCTGGTGCTGGCCAACTTTGGCTACAACGCCGGCGGCTGGCGTGTCGACAAGCACCCGCGCTTTCTGGCCGACACCACCGGCGACGGCCGTGCCGACATCGTCGGCTTCGGCGAGGACGGTGTCTGGGTGGCGCGGTCGCTGGGCAACGGCGGCTTCGCCGCGCCCGAGCTGCTGGTCAACAACTTCGGCCACAGCGCCGGTGGCTGGCGTGTCGACAAGCATCCCCGGTTCGTGGTGGACACCACTGCCGACGGGCGCGCCGACATCGTCGGCTTCGGCGACGCCGGGGTCTGGATGCACCGCTGGTGAGCGCGGCAGCGCCGTGCGCAGCGCGCGGGCTCAATCGAGCTGGCGTGCCGCCACCAGCGCGCGCAGCACGGCCTGGTTGACTGCCAGCGGCGTCATCATCAGCGCGTCCATCGCGTCGCGCATGTCCAGCAGTGCGGCTGATTCCACCGCCTGCACCAGGGCCAGATAGGGCTGGTGCGGGCCCCTGGCGTGCAGCAGCGCGTCACGCACCGCATCGCTGGTGGGGATGCCTTGCAGCAGCTCGGCAAAGGGCTGCTGCATCAGCCGGTCGAGCAGCGAGAACACGCCGCAGATGAACAGCTCGCCACGGCGATCGGCATCGCAGCCGCTGTCGCGGCCGAGTTCTTCCATCAGCAGGCCACGCCGCACGGCCGCATAGATCACCGGCTTCATGCTGGCGTCGCGGCTGCCGGCGGCCAGCAGCAGCGCCAACCAGCGCTTGAGTCGCTGGTAGCCCAGCAGCATCACCGCATGGCGGAAGCTGGTCACTTCAACGCCCAGGCCGAAAGCCGGTGAGTTGATGTAGCGCATCAGGCGGAAGGCCATGGTCGGGTCGTTTTTCAGCGCCGCTTCGAGCCGGTCGGGGCTCTCCTGGCGGTCAACCCGGTTGATCAGCTCGACGATGGCGCTCAACTCGGGCTGGGCGCCACGGCTGCCCGCACGCTGCGGCGCCGGGTCGTCGATGGGCCAGCCCAGCACGGCGATGGCGCCGCGGCCAAAGGCCTCGGCCATCTGCGCCATGCTGCGCACACCGGCCTGCACATGCGGGATGTTGCGCGACACACCACCGGGCGGCGGCATGCCGTCGCGGCGCTCGTCGGCCAGGTCGATGATCGAGTAGGCAAAACACGGCAGCACCTCGCGCGGCAGCGGCTGCAGCGGCCGGCCCTTGATCAGCAAGGTGTTGCCCCGGGTGTGCAATGCGGCCAGCGCGTCGGTGTGGGCCAGGTCGCTGGCCATGAAGGCCGGCACTTCCAGCATCAGGTTCAGCGGCAGGTCGCAACGCAGCATGGCCTGCAGCAGGCCTTCACCCACCAGGTTGAGCGACACCCGCTGTGCAGCGTCGGGCCAGGCCGCCGCCAGCGCGGCCTGCAGCGCGGCGGCGTCGGGCTGTGCCTCGGGCCGGATCGGGAACACGGTGAGGCGCAATGCCGTGACCAGCTTGTGGCGGTCGATCATCGGCGAGTAGCCCAGGGCCACCTGGCCCAGCACGGAGAGGTCGGTCATGGCCCGCCAGTGTGCGCCATTGTTGGCACTGCGCCGCTACTTGACATAGTCGAACAGCGACATGCGCTGCACCATGGCGTAACTTTGCAACGCTGCCTGGTAGCCGGTTTGCTGGTTCTGGAAGTTGCTGATGGCCTGCAGCATGTCCAGGTCCTCGGCCTCGGCCTGCACAGCGCTGGCCCACAGCGCGCGGTCCTGGTTGCGGCCGTCCAGCGCGTCCAGCCGGTTGAGCAAACTGCCGGTCTCGGCACGGGCGGCCTGCATGTGGCCGAGCACTGCGTCCATGTCGCGCAGGCCGCTGTTGACTGCCTGCGCCAGTTGGCCGGCGTTGGCTGCCGGGTCTTTGAGCAGCGCGATGCTGCGGTCCAGCGCCTCGAACACGTCCAGGTCGGGCGTGGACGGGCTGATGCTGAAGCGGTCGCCCACCACTGGCTTGCCACTCAGGTGCAGCGACATGCCGTCCACCGTGACCACGCTGCCGGCGCGGTAGGGCTGGTTGTCGATGGCCGTGGCATTACCGCCGTTGAGCACGCTGATGCTGAGCACACCGTTGTTGTCATTGATCTCCACCGTGTAGCTGCCGCCGGTGATGGCCGCCGGGTCACTCACCGTGCCGGCACCGATCCAGCCGCTGCCCAGGTTGGCGGGCGCGGCAGCGGTGGTGTAGACACCGTTGCCGCTGCGCGCTGCCAGCCAGTTGGCCTGGCCATCGACCGTGCTGGGCATCAACTCGGTGGCCGACAGCAGCGTCTGGCCGCCGGTGGCTGCAGCCACCACGCCGCCAGGTGTGTCGAGAAACGGCATGCTGGTGGCACCCTGGCCGCCAAACAGGTAGCCGCCGGCGCCATTGCCCTGGTTGGCCACGGCCAGCAGCTGGCCACGCAACTGGGCCAGCTGGTTGGCCTGGGCCGCGCGCTCGGCGGCGGTGTAGCTGCCGTTGCCGGCGGCCACCAGGGTTTCGCGCGCGCTCTGCATCAGCTCACCGGCCTGGCCCAGCGCAGCCTCGGCCAGTGTCATCGCGCTGCGGCTGGCGGCCACCGAGCGCTGCTCACTGGCGATGCGCTGGCCGCTCAAGTAGGCGCGCTCGGCGCGCGCTGCGCCGATGGGGTCGTCGCTGGGCTTGTTGATGCGCTTGCCGTTGGTCATCGCGGTCTGCGCCTCGGCCATGTCACGCTGGCGCTGCTGCAGGCTGTCGACGGCGGATTCGTAGCGGTTGGCAGTGGACACTCTCATCGCATGTGCTCCGGCGCTCAACGGTTGACGGTGCCGAGCAGGGTGTCGAACAGGGTCTGCGCGGTCTGCAGCATTTTGGCGGCGGCCTGGTAGCTTTGCTGGAACTGGATCAGCCGCGCGGCTTCTTCGTCCAGGTTCACGCCCACCTCGGCGGCCAGCTCGGCGCGGGCGCGGCTGGCCACCGTTGCCGTGTTGTCGGCCGAGGCCACCGCGCCCTGCACCCGCACGCCCACATCGGCCAGCAGGTTGGCATAGGCCTCGGCGATGGTGACGCCGCCGGCCAGGCCGCTGTTGGCCAGGTCATCAAAACGCAGCGCATTGCCGTTGCTGGCCGCCGGGTGGGTGGTGGGCGCCAGGCTGATGCGGTCACCCTGGCGCGGCTGGCCGGCCAGTGCCAATGCCAGGCCGTCAAACATGATCGGCGTGCCGGCCTGGAAGCTGCCGGTGGCCAACACGGCGCTGGCGGCGTCACTCAACTCCCAGCCGCCCAGGTCGTCGGTGAAGCGCAGCGTCATGGCCTGGTAGGCGTTGGCCGGCGCGGCGTCAATGCGCAAGCTGGCGATGCTGGCGGTGCCGGTGTTGGTCGGGTTCAGCACCGCTGTCAGCGGGTTGGCGGCGGCCAGGCCACGTGGGTTCTTCAATGCCAGGCTGATGCCCGACGCGGCGTTGGACACCGGCTGCAGCAAGAACGATTCACCCGGCGCCGGCGCATTGGCGCCAAAGCTGATGGCAAAACCATCCACCGTGTCGCCGTCGGCCAGCGGCGCAAACAGCTTGCCGTCGGTCAGCCTGGTCAGGCTGTATTGGCCAGGGTTGACACGGTCAGCATCGAGCCGGTACTCGCTTGGCTGCAGCGCACCAGCATCGGTGATGGTGATGGCCACGCTGCTGATCGGTGTGCCATTGGCATCACGCGCATTGCCGGTGGCGGCCAATGCCTGCGGCCCGTTGAAGGCCAGCAAGGGGCTGCCGTATTGGCCTTGCAGATCCAGCCCCAGCGCCTGCTGCTGGTTCAGTGCCAGCCCCAAGCCGGCCACCAGCTGGCCCAGGCGGGCGCGGGCTTCGGCCAGGTCGTTGTTCTGAAAGCGCAGCAGGCCGGCAATCTGGCCCTCAGCCACCGCGTCAGTGCCCAGCGGCGTCACGTCACCGCCAATGTTGATGCCCAACGCGATGCGGCTGGCGTCGTGTTGGTCGGCCTGCGGCACCAGCTGGAAGGCGGCGCCACCCAGCACCAGGGTCTGGCCGCTGCCCACGTACACCGCCACGGTCTGGTCCGACGACTGCACCGTGTGCACCTGCACCTGGGTGCCGATGCGGCGCACCAGTTCGTCGCGCTGGTCCAGCAGCTCATTGGGCGTGTGGCCACGGTTGGTGGCCGCGGCAATCGCCAGGTTGAGCTTGGCCATTTCAGCGGCCAGGGTGTTGACTTCGGCAATGCCACCATGCACGTCGTGCACCAGGCTGGCTTGCAGCACGCCGATCTGGCCGGAGGTCGAGCGTGCCAGCGAGGCAAAGTCTTCCAGCCGGCCCAGCACTGCCTGTCGCGCAGCCAGGTCGGCAGGGTTGGCGGCCACGTCGGCAAAGGCGTTGAAGATCTGCGTGGCGGCATGGCCCAGGCCGGCCTCGCCGCCGGCAAACAGCTTTTCCAGCTGCGACAGCATGTCGCGCTGCACACCGTCGGCAGCTGCCGCCGAGCCGGCCGCCGCCGCCTGCTGGCTGAGGAACAGGTTCGACGCCCGCTGCACCGTTGACACCGTGACACCACGGCCGAAGTAACCCGAGCCGCTGTAAGCGCTGCCGGCCGTGGCCAGCTCCACCGACTGGCGTGAATAGCCCGGCGTGTTGGCATTGGCAATGTTGTTGCCGGTGGTCAGCAACTGGGCATTGGCGGCGTACAAGGCCACGCTGCCCAAGCTCATCAGCGAGGTGGAGGTCATGCCCGATCAGCCTTGCACAGCACCGCAGTCATCAAGCCATGTCGCGTTGCAGGCGCAAGGTGGTGTTGATCACCCGCGACAGCTTGTCGGCGTATTCAGGGTCGGTGGCATAACCCGCCCGCTGCATGTTCTGCGCAAACTGCACGCCGTTGTCCTTCACCGTGGGGTTGCTGGCCGCCTGCGTCTGCTGCACGCCTTTGACCACGGCCTGGTAG
>JANNMP010000038.1:0-9565 GCA_031398015.1 Burkholderiaceae bacterium | reverse complement strand
TGGCCCTCTCGGCGATGCGCTTGCCCACCAGCGCGGCAGCGGCGGTGTTGCCGCCCTTGTCCTTGCCCAGTTGCTCGCGCACTTCTTTCTCGGCGGTGGATGCCGACGCCAGCACCTGGGTGCCGTCGTCAGACACCACGCTGGCGTAGATGTGCAGGTTCGAGCGGAACACCGACAGACGCACCGCACCCTGGTTGGCAATGCGGGCGCGGGTCTGGCGGGAGCGACGCAGGCGCTGTTCTTTTTTCGTCAGCATGTGCTGCTCCTTACTTCTTCTTTGTTTCCTTGATCACCACGCGCTCATCGGCGTAGCGGATCCCCTTGCCCTTGTAGGGCTCGGGCGGGCGGATGGCGCGCACTTCAGCAGCCACCTGGCCGACCACCTGGCGGTCAGCACCCTTGATCAGGATTTCAGTGGGTGTGGCGCAGGCCACGGTCACACCTGGGGGCATGTCTTTGACCACCGGGTGCGAGAAGCCGATCTGCAGGTTCAGCTTGGCGCCCTGAGCCTGGGCGCGGAAGCCCACGCCCACCAGGCTGAGCTTCTTCTCGAAGCCCTTGCTGACACCGTTGACCATGTTGTTGATCAACGCACGCATGGTGCCGCTCATCGCATTGGCAGCCACCGAATCGTTGGCTGGCAGCAGCGAGATGACAGCGCCGTCTTTCTTGATGTTGACCAGCGGGCTGCCGGCACGCACCAGGCTGCCATTGGCGCCCTTGACCGTGATCTGTTCGGCCGAGACCTGCACGTCCACACCCTGCGGGACGGTGATCGGCATTTTTCCAACGCGGGACATGTTTGTCGCTCCTTCGCCGGTCAGGCCACGTAGCAAAGCACTTCGCCACCGACACCGGTCTGGCGGGCCTTGCGGTCGGTCATCACGCCCTTGGGGGTGGTGACGATCGCCACACCCAGGCCGTTCATGACCTGCGGAATCGCGTCACGGCCCTTGTACACACGCAGGCCAGGGCGGCTGACGCGCTCGATGCGCTCGATCACCGGCTTGCCCGCGTAGTACTTCAGCGCCACTTCGAGTTCGCTCTTGGCGCCCTCGGTCTTGACCTTGTAGCCGTCGATGTAGCCCTCGTCCTGCAGGACTTGGGCAATGGCCACCTTGACCTTCGACGAAGGCATCGAGACGATCGCCTTCTGCACTGACTGCGCATTGCGAATGCGCGTCAGCATGTCGGCGATGGGATCACTCATGCTCATTGTGATTTCTCCTGCTCGAGCCGCTTACCAGCTGGCCTTGGTCACACCGGGAATGTCGCCCTTGAAGGCGAGTTCGCGGATCTTGCTGCGGCCGAGGCCGAAGGTGCGGAACGTGCCGCGCGGACGACCGGTCAGCTCGCAGCGGTTGCGCAGACGGGTCGGGAAAGCATTGCGCGGCAGCTTCTGCAGCTCCAGCCGGGCCAGGTAGCGCTCTTCGTCGCTTTTCTTGGCGTCGTTGGCAACGCCCTTGAGCTCGGCGTACTTCTTGGCGAACTTGGCAACCAGCTTCTCGCGCTTCTCTTCACGCTGAATGAGGGATTGTTTGGCCATGGGTCGCCTCAGTTCTTGAAGGGGAAGCGGAAGGCGGCGAACAAGGCCTTGGCCTCGTCGTCGTTCTTCGCGGTGGTGGTGAAGCTGATGTTCATGCCGCGGATCGCGTCGATCTTGTCGTACTCGATCTCGGGGAAGATGATCTGCTCTTTCACGCCCACGTTGTAGTTGCCGCGGCCGTCGAACGAGCGGCCCGAGATGCCGCGGAAATCGCGCACCCGGGGCAGGGCGATGGTGACGAAGCGGTCAAGGAATTCATACATCTGCACGCCGCGCAGCGTGACCATGCAACCGATGGCCAGACCTTCACGGATCTTGAAGCCGGCAATCGGCTTGCGTGACTTGGTGACCACCGGCTTCTGGCCGGCAATCTTGGTGAGGTCGGCCACCGCGTGGTCCATGACCTTCTTGTCGGCCACCGCCTCGCTGACACCCATGTTCAGCGTGATCTTGGTCAGGCGTGGCACTTGCATCACCGACTTGTAGCCAAATTTGGCCACCATGTCGGGGACAACTTTCTCGCGGTAAAACTGTTGCAGACGAGCCATGGTCAACCTCTGTCCTTGAATGGCCGTCAGGCCTTGATCTCTTCGCCGCTGGACTTGAAGACGCGCACCTTCTTGCCGTCGGCAAGCAGCTTGGCGCCCACGCGGTCAGCCTTGCCGGTGGCGGCGTTGTAGATCGCAATGTTCGACTGGTGGATCGGCATGGTCTTGTCGATCACGCCGCCGGTGGCGCCCTTCATCGGGTTGGGCTTGACGTGCTTCTTGACCATGTTGATGCCGTCAACGACCACGTGGTCGTCATCGACACGCAGTGACACGGTGCCCCGCTTGCCCTTGTCGCGGCCCGTCAACACGATGACCTGGTCGCCTTTGCGAATCTTGTTCATGGCTGGATGTCTTTCTTGCGTGTGCTGGCTGTGCGCCGGGCTCACAACACTTCAGGTGCGAGCGACACGATCTTCATGAAGCGCTCGGTGCGCAGCTCACGCGTGACCGGCCCGAAGATGCGGGTGCCGATCGGCTCCAGCTTGGCGTTGAGCAGCACGGCGGCGTTGCCGTCGAACTTCACCAAGGAGCCATCCTGGCGGCGAACGCCCTTGGCGGTGCGAACCACCACGGCGCTGTAGACCTCGCCCTTCTTGACGCGGCCACGCGGTGCGGCTTCCTTGATCGACACCTTGATGATGTCGCCAATGCTGGCGTAGCGGCGCTTGGAGCCGCCCAGCACCTTGATGCACATGACGGACTTCGCGCCCGTGTTGTCTGCGACGTCAAGCCGCGATTGCATTTGGATCATTGGTGTCCCCAACTTGTCCCGTCAGGCCCCTGGCTTGGCAGCCCGGGCTTGTCGGTCAGTCTTGGGCCCGTCGCGACTGACTGCGCTGCGACTTGACAGCCGCTCGGCATTTGTCAATCAGTCAATCACGTTTGGGCGGATCCGTCAGGGCCTGTCTCAGCGAACGCGAGTCAGGCGCCTTTCGGCGAAGCTGCGGATTATGCTCGGTTCTCTCGGCGCGCGTCAAGCGCCTCGCCGATGCTTTCAACAGCCGCTCAGCCCAGCAGGCTTCGGGCCTGGGCCAGCATGGTGTCGGCGTCGCTCACTTCGAACTTGCCAGGGCCCTCGATGTTCAGCGACTTCACCTCGCCATCGACCACCAGCATCGAATAGCGGTTGCTGCGCAAGCCCATGCCACGTGCGGTCAGGTCCAGCGTCAGGCCGGTGGCCTGGGCGAAAGCCGCGCTGCCGTCGGCCATCATGCGCACTTTGCCGCCAGTGTGCTGCTCACGGCCCCAAGCGCCCATCACGAAGGCGTCGTTCACGCTCACACACCAGATTTCGTCGATGCCAGCGGCCTTCAACTCGCCCGCCTTCTGCACATAACCCGGCACATGCTTGGCCGAACAGGTGGGCGTGTAGGCGCCGGGCAGTGCGAAGACGGCGATCTTCTTGCCGGCCGTCTCCTTGGCGATGTCGAAGCTGTTGGGGCCGAGTGAACAGCCATTGCCCTCGACCTCGATGAATTCATTGAGCGTGCCCGCGGGCAGCTTGTCGCCAACCTTGATCATCTGCATCTCCTGCTGTGGTTCGACTCTGGCGCCGACCATGAAAAACGACCGGCCGCCAGTATCCCAGCGATCCGGCCGCGGTCGGCCCTGGTGGGGCGGCAAGGCCCCGCGCCAGCCTGGGCTTAGACCAGCCCAGCCTTCTTGAGCAAACGTGTCACCACCCACGACTTGGTCTTGCTGATCGGCCGGCCTTCGGCGATCTCGACCTCATCACCCAGGTGGTATTCACCCTTCTCGTCATGCGCCTGGTACTTGCGCGAGCGGCCGACGATCTTGCCGTACAACGCATGCGTGACACGGCGCTCGACGAGCACGGTGACGGTTTTGTTGCGCTTGTCGCTGACCACGCGGCCCACCAGGGTGCGCGTGTTCTTCACGGCTGCGGCGGGCGCGGTCACGGCGGTTGCGGTTTGGGCTTCGCTCATTTGGCGGCTGCCTTCTTCTTCTCGGCCAGGATGGTCTTGGCGCGTGCAATGTCGCGCTTGGTCTGGCCAAGGGTTTGGTGGTTGGCCAGCTGTTGCGTGGCCTTCTGCATGCGCAAGCCGAAGTGGGCCTTCAAGAGGTCATTGACCTCTTTTTCAAGGCCGGCCACATCCTTGGCCCGCAGATCTGCTGTTTTGCTCATCATGTGCTCCGTGTTCAGGTGCCGACCTGGCGCACGACGAACGTGCAGCGCAACGGCAGCTTGGCGGCAGCCAGCGTGAACGCCTCACGCGCCAGCGTTTCGGGCACACCGTTCAATTCATACAGCACCTTGCCCGGCACGATCTCGGCCACGTAGTACTCGGGGTTGCCCTTGCCGTTGCCCATGCGGACTTCGGCTGGCTTCTGCGAGATCGGCTTGTCGGGGAAGATGCGGATGAAGATGCGGCCACCGCGCTTGATGTGGCGCGAGATCGCACGCCGGGCGGCTTCGATCTGGCGTGCGGTGATGCGGCCGCGCTCGGTGGCCTTGAGGCCATATTCGCCGAAGGACACATTGGCGCCACGGGTGGCGACACCCGTGTTGCGGCCCTTCTGCTCTTTGCGGTACTTGCGACGTGCTGGTTGCAGCATGTTGTTCTACTCCTTAAGCCGGGCCGGTGCCGGGCGCGACGATCTTGCGCACGCGCTTGGGTGCCGGCTTGCCGTCGGGGCCAAGCTCGGCCGGAGGCCGGGCTTCGGCCGGCGCTGCATCACTGCGCGGTCCGCGGTCAGCGCCGGGGCGTGGGCCACGGCGGTCGGGTGCGCCAGGGCCACCAGGGCGCGGGCCGCGACGTGGGCGGCGGTCATCGTCAGTGGTGTCTGTCTTGGCGCCAGGCGCGTCACTGCGGCCAAGGTTGTCACCGCGGTACACCCACACCTTGACGCCGATGACACCGTACGTGGTCTTGGCCTCGGAGAAGCCATAGTCGATATCGGCACGCAGCGTGTGCAAGGGCACGCGGCCTTCGCGGTACCACTCGGTGCGGGCAATTTCGATGCCGTTCAAGCGGCCGGCGCTCATGATCTTGATGCCCTGGGCACCCAGGCGCATCGCGTTCTGCATCGCACGCTTCATGGCGCGGCGGAACATGATGCGTTTTTCGAGCTGCTGGGTGATCGAGTCGGCAATCAGCTGGGCATCGATTTCAGGCTTGCGCACCTCTTCGATGTTGACCGCCACCGGCACCTTCAGGCGGCGGGCCAGCTCGGCCTTCAGGTTCTCGATGTCCTCGCCCTTCTTGCCGATCACCACACCCGGGCGCGCCGAAAAGATGGTGATGCGCGCGTTCTTGGCAGGGCGCTCGATCAGGATGCGCGAGACAGCGGCGTTCTTGAGCTTCTTCTTCAAATACTCGCGAACGTCCAGGTCTTCGGCCAGCATGCCGGCGAAGTTGCGGTTCGACGCGTACCAGCGTGACGCCCAGGCGCGGGTGACTGACAGGCGGAAGCCGGTCGGATGGATCTTTTGTCCCATGGTCTTCCCTTGGCCTTCAGTTGCCGACCGTCACAAAGATGTGACAGGTGGGTTTGCTGATGCGGTTGCCCCGGCCCTTGGCGCGGGCCGAGAAGCGCTTCAGCGTGGCGCCTTGCTCGACGTAGATCGAGGTGATCTTCAGCTCGTCAATGTCAGCGCCGTCGTTGTGCTCAGCGTTGGCAATGGCCGACTCGAGCGCCTTCTTGACGATGCCGGCTGCCTTCTTCTGGGTGAAGGCCAGGATGTTCAGCGCCTGGTCCACCCTCTTGCCGCGCACCAGGTCGGCCACCAGCCGGCCCTTGTCGGCCGACAGGCGCACACCGCGCACGATTGCTTTGGTTTCCATCGGCTTACCTCTTGGCCTTCTTGTCCGCAGGGTGGCCCTTGAAATTGCGGGTCATCGCGAACTCACCGAGCTTGTGGCCGACCATCTGGTCGGTCACATAGACGGGGATGTGTTGCTTGCCGTTGTGCACGGCAATGGTCAAGCCGATGAAGTCGGGCAGGATCGTCGAACGCCGCGACCAAGTCTTGATCGGCTTCTTGTCCTTGCCCGCCACAGCCTTGTCGGCCTTGGCTTGCAGGTGGTGGTCCACGAAGGGACCCTTTTTGAGTGAGCGTGCCATGGCGGACCCTTACTTCTTGCGGCGCGAGACGATCATGCCTTGCGTGCGCTTGTTGCTGCGCGTGCGGTAGCCCTTGGTCAGCGTGTTCCACGGCGACACCTGGGCCTGGCCCTCGCCGGTGCGGCCTTCGCCGCCGCCGTGCGGGTGGTCCACCGGGTTCATTGCCACACCGCGCACGGTCGGGCGGATGCCCTTCCAGCGGATGGCGCCGGCCTTGCCGTACTGGCGCAGGTTGTGCTCTTCATTCGACACCTCGCCGATGGTGGCGCGGCAGTCGATGTGGATCTTGCGGACCTCACCCGAGCGCAACCGCACCTGGGCATAGATGCCTTCTCGCGCCATCAGCGTGACCGAGGTGCCGGCCGAGCGCGCGATCTGTGCGCCTTTGCCCGGCGCCATCTCCACGCAGTGAATGGTGGAGCCGACCGGGATGTTGCGGATCGGCAGCGTATTGCCGGCCTTGATCGGCGCCTCGGCACCGCTCAGCAGCTTGGCGCCCACTTCCAGGCCACGCGGGGCGATGATGTAGCGGCGCTCACCATCGGCGTACACCACCAGGGCGATGTGGGCAGTGCGGTTCGGGTCGTACTCGATCGTCTCGACCTTGGCCGGAATGCCGTCCTTGTTGCGCACGAAGTCGACCACACGGTAGTGGTGCTTGTGGCCACCGCCCTTGTGGCGGACCGTGATGTGGCCGTTGTTGTTGCGGCCGGAATTCTGCTTCTGCGGCTCGAGCAATGATGCCTCGGGCGCGCCCTTGTGCAGGTGCTTGTGCACCACCTTGACCACGGCACGGCGGCCGGGTGAGGTGGGTTTGACTTTGACGACGGCCATGGTTTACGCAGCCTCCCCAGAGAAGTTGAGCTCTTGGCCTGGCTTCAGCGACACATAGGCCTTCTTGGCATGGTCGCGGCGGCCGGTGCGGCCACCGAAGCGCTTGGTCTTGCCCTTCTGGTTGATCACGGTGACGCCCTGCACCTCGACCTTGAACAACAGTTCGACGGCGGCCTTGATCTCGGGCTTGGTGGCATCACGCAGCACCTTGAACATCACTTGGTTATGCTTTTCGGCCACGCTGGTGGCCTTTTCGGACACGATGGGCGCAACCAGCACCTGGGCCAGGCGGCCTTCGTTGAACTTCAGGTTCATTGCACCGTGGCTCATGCGAACATCTCCTTGAGCTGCTCGATCGCGGCCTTGGTCACCAGCACCTTCTTGTAGAAGACGAGTGACAGCGGGTCGGCGTAGCGCGGCTCGATCACCAGCACATTTGGCAGGTTGCGCGACGCCAGCGCCAGGTTCTCGTCGACGTTGTCAGTGATCACCAAGACCGAGTTGTCAGTCCCGGTTCCCAGGCCCATGGCCTTGAAGCGCGAAGCCAGCAGCTTGGTCTTGGGCGCATCGACCGAGATCGAATCCACCACCGCCAGGCGGCCGTCACGCGCCAGCTGCGACAAGATGGCGGCCATGCCAGCGCGGTACATCTTCTTGTTGACCTTGTGCGAGAAATTCTCGTCGGCCATGTTTGGAAAGGTGCGACCACCGCCACGCCACAGCGGTGACGAGGTGGAGCCGGCACGCGCGCGGCCGGTGCCCTTCTGGCGCCACGGCTTCTTGGTGCTGTGCTTGACCGCTTCGCGGTTTTTCTGGGCGCGTGTGCCTTGGCGCGCGTTGGCCTGGTAGGCCACCACCACCTGGTGCACGAGGGCCTCGTTGTAGTCACGCGCGAAAACGGTGTCGGGCGCGTCAAACTTTGAAGTGGCCTGGCCCTGGTCGTTCAGAAGCTCGAGTTGCATCACTGGGCTCCTTTCTTGGCCTTGACCTTGATGGCGGGGCGCACGGTCACGAAGCCGCTTTTTGCGCCCGGCACCGCGCCACGCACCAGCAGCAGCTGGCGGGCTTCGTCGATGCGCACGATGTCCAGGTTTTGCACCGACACGGTCTCGTCACCCATGTGGCCCGACATCTTCTTGCCCGGGAACACACGGCCCGGATCCTGCGCCATCGAGATCGATCCAGGCACGTTGTGCGAACGGCTGTTGCCGTGCGACGCGCGCTGCGACTTGAAGTTGTGGCGCTTGATGGTGCCCATGAAGCCCTTGCCGATGGAGGTGCCTTGCACGTCCACGGTCTGGCCCACGGCAAACAGCGTGACGGGCACGGCAGCGCCAGGCGCGTACTGGCCGACAACGTCAGCGGGCACGCGGAACTCTTGCAGGATTTCACCCGCCTCGACACCTGCCTTGGCAAGGTGGCCGGCTGCGGGCTTGATCACACGCGATGCCTTGCGTGAGCCAAACGCCACTTGCAGCGCGTTGTAGCCGTCGGTCTGCTCGGTCTTGACCTGGGTGACGCGGTTGTTCGACACGTCGAGCACCGTCACTGGGACGGCGTCGCCGTCGTCGGTGAAGATGCGCATCATGCCGACCTTGCGGCCCAGCAAACCGAGGCGATAGCTGTTGGCAGCTGTCGTCATGGCTTTTCTCCAGCCCCTACCAAAAGGAGCCTTTGTTTCAAACACCCGACATCGATTGGCCGGGGAGGGTGTTGCCCGGGCACTGGGTCTGGAGTCATCTCCAGCCCTGGCCTCAAGCACTCTCGGCACAGACCAGGCTGCGCCGAGAAAAGCCTACGAGTATAGCGTGCTCAGCCGCCAATCTCGCAAGCTGCCTGCGTTACTGCAGCTTGATCTCCACGTCCACGCCAGCCGGCAAGTCAAGCTTCATCAGCGCGTCCACGGTCTTGTCGGTGGGGTCGACGATGTCCATCAGCCGCTGGTGGGTGCGGATTTCGAACTGGTCGCGGCTGGTCTTGTTGACGTGCGGCGAGCGCAGGATGTCGAAGCGCTGCATGCGCGTGGGCAAGGGCACAGGGCCACGCACGATGGCGCCAGTGCGCTTGGCGGTCTCGACGATCTCCAGCGCCGACTGGTCGATCAGCTTGTAGTCAAACGCCTTCAGGCGGATGCGGATCTTTTGCTTTTGCATGACGGTTCCTTGTAAAGAGCGATGAGGCCGGCAGCCCGCAGGCCACCGGCATGTCATGCAAAGGTCAGGCGATGATGGTGGCCACGACGCCGGCACCCACGGTGCGCCCGCCCTCGCGGATGGCAAAGCGCAGGCCTTCTTCCATCGCGATGGGGGCGATCAGCTTGACCGTGATGCTCACGTTGTCGCCCGGCATCACCACCTCCTTGTCCTTGGGCAGCTCCACCGCGCCGGTCACGTCGGTCGTGCGGAAGTAGAACTGCGGGCGGTAGTTGTTGAAGAACGGCGTGTGGCGCCCGCCCTCCTCCTTGCTCAGCACGTAGATCTCGGCCGTGAAGTGGGTGTGGGGCTTCACACTCCCGGGTTTGCACAGCACCTGGCCGCGCTGCACGTCT
>JANNMP010000025.1:0-1931 GCA_031398015.1 Burkholderiaceae bacterium | reverse complement strand
TCACGCCCCTGCCAGTACGGCGCGCGCAAGGCCCGCCGCAGCACCTTGCCGGTGGGGTTGCGTGGCAGCTCGGCCACCACGTCCACCGTCTTGGGCACCTTGAAGCCGGCGATGCGCTCGCGTGCCCAGGCAATCACGCTGGCTGGGTCCACCGTGTGGCCGGGGCGCGGCACGCACACCGCTTTCACCGCCTCGCCCCAGGTGGCGTCGGGCACGCCGATCACCGCCACGTCGGCCACGTCGGGGTGGCCGTAGATCGCGTTCTCCACCTCGGCCGGGTAGACGTTTTCACCGCCGCTGATGATCATGTCTTTGACCCGGTCATGGATGAAGACATAACCATCGGCGTCCATGTAACCCGCATCTCCGGTGGCCAGCCAGTTGTCGGCGCTCTTGGTGCGGGCGGTGGCCTCGGGCTGCTTCCAGTAGCCCAGCATGTTGTTCGATGAGCGGGTGACGATCTCGCCCACCGCGCCCACCGGCACGGTGTTGCCGTTGCCATCGACGATCTTCACTTCCACGCCCGGCACCGGCTTGCCGGCGGCACGCATGTGGGCATTGCCGTTCGGGTCATGGTCCTGCGGCGGCAGCATCACCACCGTGCCGGTGGTTTCGGTCATGCCGTAGGCCTGGGCAAATTCGCAACCAAAGGCTTGCACACATTGCTGCAACAGCGCCAGCGGGATCGGCGCGGCGCCGTAGAAGATGTACTTCAGGCGGCTGAAATCGGTCTGGCCGCAGCGCGGGTGGTTCACCAGCATCTGCAGCGCCGCCGGCACGGCAAAGAAGCGCGTCACGCCCTCGTGGCTGATGGCGTCGAACACGCCGTCGGGTGTGAACTCGGCCATCACGCAACCGCACACGCCGCCGGCCAGTGCCATGAAGCCCAGGCCTGTGCCGCCGATGTGGGCGCAAGGCATGGCCACCATCACCACCTCGCCGTCGTCCCAGAACGCCCAGGGCAAGCCGGCCGCCTGGGCATGGCGGCGCAGGCCGAACAGGTTGCGGTTGCTCAAGGCCACGCCCTTGGGGTGGCCGGTGGTGCCCGATGTGTAGAGCTGCAGGATGGCGTCATCCGGCCCGGCGGCGGGAAAGGGCGCTGGTGTGCTGCCGTCGATCCAGGCCCAGGCGTCGTCGGCCGAGAACACCCGCTGCAGCTGGGGCAGATCGCTCGCCAGCGCCCGCGCGTCATCGGCAAAGCCGTCACCGGCAAACAGCAGCTTCGATTCAGTGTCATGCACGATGTAGCGCCGCTCGGGTGCCGCCAGGCGCCAGCCCACCGGCGCCATCACCACGCCCACGCGTGCAGCGCCGAACAGCAGCGTGAAGTACAGCACCGCGTTCTTGCCCAGCCAGGCGATGCGCTCACCACGCTGCAAGCCGGCAGCCAGCAGCGCCGTGGCCACACGCTGGGTGCTGGCATCGAACTCGGCAAAGTTGATGCGGCGCTCGCCCACCATCGCCGGGCGCTGCGGCCGGTCAGCGGCCCAGTGGCGGATGAAGGCATCGACGGTCAGCAGTTCAGGCGTGTGCATGGTGGCGGGCCGGGCGCGGTGCCGGCGTGTGGGCGCGGGATGGGCGCGGGATCGGCGTGGGATGGGTGCCGGGTGGGCGCAGGACCGAACCACTCTATCGGCACGGCCACCTTCGTGGCCCGGGGGGCAAACCCGCAGGCGCTGCACCGCGGCGATCCCGAACACCATGGGGCGTTAGCCCGGGCCGGCGCCTGCGCCGGCAGCGATGCGGCACGACAGCGCGGCCAGGCGGTTGTTGTGGCGCTCACCCAATCGCCCCAAGCGGTTGCCTGCGCGGCCGGCGCAGCCG
The DNA here is from genome assembly GCA_031398015.1 of Burkholderiaceae bacterium. GTDB lineage: Bacteria > Pseudomonadota > Gammaproteobacteria > Burkholderiales > Burkholderiaceae_C > Pseudaquabacterium. The sequence continues at coordinate 107 of JANNMP010000025.1, read as the reverse complement.
GCAAGGCAGCATGTTGACCAGCGAACCTGCGCACACGGCGCATACTGCCGCACGCCACCACGGAGCACCTGCCGATGACCACCACCGACAACGGCGCCGGCGCAGCC
>JANNMP010000017.1:0-2518 GCA_031398015.1 Burkholderiaceae bacterium | reverse complement strand
GCCTGGCTGCGCGAATTTGACACCGCCTTGCAGCGGCGTGACATCGACGCCGCCGTGGCGCTGATGGCCGACGACTGTTATTGGCGCGACCTGGTCAGCTTCACCTGGAACATCTGCACCCAGGAGAACCCGCAGGCGGTGCGGGCGATGCTGGCCGAGCGGCTGGACGATGTGGCGCCTTCAAACTGGCAACTCACCGGCGAGGCCACGGCCGCTGACGGCGTGACCGAAGCCTGGTTCACGTTCGAGACGCGGCTGTCACGCGGCAAGGGCCTGGTGCGCCTGATCAACGGCCGCGCCTGGACGCTGCTGACCACCATGGTCGAACTGAAGGGCCATGAAGAAAAGACCGGCAGCAAGCGTGCCGCCGGTGCTGAACACGGCGTGCAGCCCGGCCGCAAGACCTGGGCTGAACTGAAGGCCGACGAGGCCGCCGCGTTGGGCAGCACGCTGCAGCCCGATGTGGTGGTGATCGGTGGTGGCCAGGGTGGCATCGCGCTGGGCGCGCGGCTGCGCCGGCTCGGCATCTCGCATGTGGTGGTCGAAAAAAACGCCCGCCCCGGCGACAGCTGGCGCAGGCGCTACAAAAGCCTGTGCCTGCACGACCCGGTGTGGTACGACCACCTGCCGTACCTGAACTTCCCCGACGACTGGCCGGTGTTTGCGCCCAAGGACAAGCTCGCTGACTGGCTGGAGGCTTACGTCTTGATCATGGAGATCAACTACTGGGGCAGCACGCTGGCCACCGGTGCCCAGTTCGACGAGGCCAGCCAGACCTGGACAGTGACGCTGCAGCGCGACGGCCAAACCATGGTGCTGCGGCCCAAGGAGCTGGTGATCGCGCTTGGTGTCTCGGGCTACCCCAGCGTGCCGTTGATCCCGGGTGCCGACAGCTTTCTCGGTGACCAGCACCATTCCAGCCTGCACCCCGGTCCCGAGGCCTACCAGGGCAAGAAGGCTGTGGTGCTGGGCAGCAACAACTCGGCCCACGACATTTGCGCCGCGCTGTGGGAGCAGGGTGTGGACGTGACCATGGTGCAGCGCAGCAGCACCCACATCGCCCCATCGGCCAGCCTGATGGAGCTGGCCCTGGGCGGGCTCTACAGCGAACAGGCCATCGCCAACGGTGTCGACCACCACAAGGGCGACCTGATTTTTGCCAGCCTGCCCTACAAGATCATGGCGCCGTTGCAGGTGCCGGTGTATGACGAGATGAAGCGGCGCGAGGCTGGCCTGTACCAGCGCCTGGAAGCGGCCGGCTTCATGCTCGATTTCGGTGTCGACGGCTCGGGCCTGTTCATGAAATACCTGCGCCGCGGTTCGGGCTATTACATCGACGTGGGCGCCAGCGAGCTGGTGGCCAACGGCCAGGTCAAGCTCAAAAGCCGCACCACCATCGAACGCATCAACCCGCGCAGCGTGACGCTTGACGACGGCAGCGAGCTGCCGGCCGACCTGCTGGTCTATGCCACCGGCTATGGCTCGATGAACCACTGGCTGGCCGCGCTGATGTCACCGGCCGTGGCCGACCGCCTGGGCAAGGTGTGGGGCCTGGGCAGCGACACGCCCAAAGACCCTGGCCCCTGGGAAGGCGAGCTGCGCAACATGTGGAAGCCAACGCAGGTGCCGCACCTGTGGGTGCATGGCGGCAACCTGCACCAGAGCCGGCACTACTCGCAGTTTTTGTCGCTGCAGTTGAAGGCCAGGCTGGTGGGCCTGCCCACGCCGGTGTACGGCTTGGCGCCTGTGCACCATCTGCGTTAGCGGGTTCTGGCGCCGGCGCGGCGGCCGGCACTGTCGGCCGTGCAATGACCGCGCCGGCTCAAGCGTCATGGACCGCATAGCCGAGCGCGGTCTTTTTCGCCCGGTACATGGCAGCGTCTGCGTTCTGGATCAGTGTGTCGCCGTCGATACCCCCATCTGGGTAAATCGCAATGCCAATGCTGGGCCTGACGCTCAGGTCGGTGTCGCCGACGCGAATGCTGCGCGCGAGCTTGTCGATCACTGCAGCGGCGATCCGCTCGACATTGCCGCGGCCCTGCGGGTTCATCAGCAGATACAGAAACTCGTCGCCGCCATTGCGGCACACGGTGTCTTCGTCGCGCGCGTTTTGCGCGAGCCGTCTCGCAACCTCCTTCAACACCACATCACCGGCGGCATGTCCATGCACGTCATTCACGGTCTTGAAGTGATCGAGATCGAGAAACATCACGGCCAGCGTCCAGTCGTGGCGTTGGGCCAGCGCCAATGCATGGGCAAGACGGTCATCGAACAGCGCGCGGTTGGGCAGCCCTGTCGTGTGGTCGTGCAACGCCCGGCGGTTGGCGCGCTCCTCGCCCGCCAGCGCTGACGCGAGCGACGCCGTTGTTGCAGCCAATGCCGTCTTGGAGCTTGCCAGCGCCACTTCAACCAGCTTCAGTTCGTCGATGCCTTGCGCCAGCGTCTTCGTGACACTGTCCAGATCGTCGGCGCATTCCTGCACCTTGGTTTCCACCGACGCGTTGTGGTCGAGGGTCTG
>JANNMP010000219.1:0-4514 GCA_031398015.1 Burkholderiaceae bacterium | reverse complement strand
GATGAGGCCTACCAGACCTACGCCCAGACCAAGGACCGGCCGCTGGAGTACACCAAATGGGGCCGCAGCATCCTGGCGGGTGTGAACTACAGGTTCTGAACCGCAGCCACCACAGCGCTGCAGCCCCCGCTGGCCCACGCTGGCGGGGGCTTCTTCCTTTGTTGGAGCCTGCCCACGCCATGCCGACCCTGCCCGCTGTGTTTGCCGCCGCCGCCCTGGGCCTGGCCGGCCTGCTGGCGCCGCAAGGCGCGGCCGGCCAGGCCATGCCGGTGCCCATTGCCCGCTTCTTCGAACCGGCGTCGCTCAGCGATGCCAGCCTGTCGCCCGACGGCCGCGCCTTGGCCATGCGCCTGGCCGCACCGGGTGGCAAGGCCCGCCTGGCAGTGCTGGATCTGGCCAGCATGTTGCCCACCGTGGTGGCTGACTTCAAGGACGCCGACGTCGGCCACTTCCAATGGCTGAACCAGCGCCGGCTGGTGTTCGACCTGCAGCAGTCGCTGATTGGCCCCGGCAGGGTCGAGATGGGCAGCGGCCTGTTTGCAGTGGACGCCGATGGCCAGGGCTTTCGCCAGCTGGTCGAGACCATCAGCAGCTTCGCGAAAGCGCAGTCCGACGGCGGCGCCGAGCCGCTGCGCTGGGACACCTGGCTGCTGGGCGTGCCGCAGGCGCTGCAGGGTGACGAGGTGCTGGTGGTCACGCCTGAAGAGCGCAGCAAAGAGCGCATTGGCCACTTCCAGGTGCAGCGGCTGAACACCCGCACGGGCCGCGCCACGCCGGTCGAGGCGCCACTGCATGCCAGCCACTGGGTGTTCGATCAACAGGGCGCGCTGCGGGCGGCGCAGACCAGCCACCAGGGCCGCCTGGGCCAACACTGGCGCAGCGCCGATGGCGCCTGGCGTCAGTTGGCCGAGCGCGACCGGTTCGACGCCGGCTGGACGCCTGCGAACATCGGCCCCGACGGCACGCTCTACGTGCAGGCCGCACACCAGGGCCATGGTGCGCTGTTCACGCTCGACCCGGCCACCGGCACTTTGGCTGACAAGCCACTGGCCAGCGTGGCGGGCTTCGATGTGCGGCCCCAGTTCATCAGCAGCGACACCACGCTGCTGGGCCTGCGCTACGCCATCGATGCCGAGATCACCCAGTGGCTGGACCCCGCGATGGGGACGCTGCAGGCCCGCGTCGATGCGCTGCTGCCGGCGACCGCCAACCGCCTGGGCCTGCCGGCGCGGGGTGATTCACCGTTTGTGCTGGTGCAATCGTTCGCCGATGTGCAGCCGATGCTGACCCATGTGTTGCACACCGGCACCGGCAAGCTCAGCCGGGTGGGCGCCAGCCGGCCTGGCATCAACCCGGCGCTGATGGGCCAGACCGATTTCGTGCGCTACCCCGCTGCCGACGGCCTGATGATCCCGGCCTACATCACGCTGCCCCCGGGTGTGAAGGCCGATGGCGCGAAGAAGAACCTGCCCTTGGTGGTGCTGGTGCATGGTGGCCCCTGGGTGCGCGGCGCGGTGTGGCAATGGCAGGCCGAGGTGCAGTTCCTGGCCAGCCGGGGTTATGCGGTGCTGCAGCCTGAGTTTCGTGGCTCCACCGGCTTCGGCACCAAGCACTTCGAGGCCGGCTTCCGGCAATGGGGCCAGGCGATGCAGACCGACCTGGCAGACGGCGCGCGCTGGGCCATTGCGCAGGGCTTTGCCGACCCGCAGCGCATCGCCATCGCCGGCGCCAGCTATGGTGGTTATGCCACGCTGATGGGCCTGGCGCAGGCGCCTGAGCTGTTCCGCGTCGGCATCAGCTGGGTGGGCGTGACCGACCCCGCGCTGCTGTTCAGCGTGGGCTGGAGCGACATCACCAATGAAGCCAAGCAGTACGGCATGGCCCGGCTGATCGGTGACCCGGTGGCCGATGCCGACAAGCTGAAGGCTGCCTCGCCGCTGGCCCTGGCCGACCGCATCAAGGCACCGCTGCTGCTGGCCCATGGCGCCTGGGACGTGCGGGTGCCGCTGGTGCATGGCGAAAAGTTTCGTGATGCCAACCGGCCGCACAACCCCCAGCTGGAATGGCTGCTGTACCCCGATGAGGGCCACGGCTGGCACAAGCCGCAGACCGAGATCGATTTCTGGGGCCGGGTGGAGCGCTTTCTGGCCCGGCACCTGGCGCCACGCTGAGCGCCTGGCGCCGGGCCGCGCGCCGCGTGCCGGGCCTCAAGCGCCGGGCCGGTTGGCCGATGAAGCGCCATGGCGCCTGCGATCGTGCGGCGCCGCCTGAGCGGAGCCACCACCCCATGCCGACTGTCGTCAAGCCCACCCTGGCCGTCCTGGCCGCCGCCGTGCTGGCCGCCTGCGCCACCACCGAGCCGATGGGCCCGCCGCGCAAGGAAACCGTGTTTGCGGTGACTGAAACTGCCGAGCTGATCAAGTTCAATGCCGGCCAGCCCCAGAAGGTGTTGAGCCGCCTGCCGCTGAGGGGCCTGGCCGGTGGTGACAGCCTGGTGGGCCTGGACTACCGCGTCTCGCGTGGCGTGCTGTTTGCGCTGTCGGCCAGTGGCCGGCTGTACACGCTGGACACCGCCACAGCCGAACTCAAGCCCGTGGGCAACGCCGCCCCGGTGGCCTTGCAGGGCCAGACGATCGGCTTGAACTTCAACCCGGTGGCCGACCGCATCCGCGTGGTCAGCGACAGCGGCATGAACCTGCGCCTGCACCCCGAGACCGGTGCGGTGGCCGCCACCGACCCGGCGCTGGCCTATGCGCCCGGCGACGCACACGCCGGCCAGCCGCCCAGGCTGAGCGCGGCCGCCTACACCTACAACAAGAGCAATGACAAGCTGACCACCAACTACGCCATCGACCGCGCCACCGGCGCGCTGGTGACGCAGGGCACGGTCGAGGGTGTCACGCCCGTGGTGTCGCCCAACACCGGCCTGCTGCGCAGCGTGGGCCCGCTGGGCACCGGTGCGCTGGCGCATGCGGCGCTGGACATCGCCGACACCGACAACACCGCGCTGGCCGCGCTGCGCCAGGGTGGCCGCACCAGGCTGCACTTGGTCGACCTGGCCAGCGGCCGGGCGCAGGTGCTGGGCACGGTGGCCGACGGCCGCGCGCTGTGGGGCATGGCCATCGAGCCTTGAGTGCAACGCCTGGCGCGGCGCTGAAGGCCAGGCTGGCCGCCAGGCTCAGCGGCTGATCAACACCCGCCCGCCCAGCGCGGGCAGCTGCAGCCGCATGCGGCCGGCGCCGGCGTCGACCGGGGTTTCACCCCAGGCAGCGGCATAACGCCCATTGGGCGCGTCTGCCGGCAGGCGCACGGTCACCTCGCGTGGGCTGTCGGCATTGTTGAAGGCGGTGATCGCCCAGGCCGTGGCACCGTCAGCGTCCAGCCGGCGCGCCAGCACCAGCACGGCCTCGTCGGGCGCCTCCAGCGCCAGCGGCGCCAGCAGCACGCCCCGGCGCAGCACCGGGTGCGCCTGGCGCATCGCCACCACCTGGCGGAACCAGGTGTGCAGGCCGTCGTCGGGCGCACCACCCTGGTCGGCCCAGGGGAAGGGCGCGCGGTTGTACGGATCGGCGCCACCGGCCAGGCCGACCTCGTCGCCGTAGTAGATCGACGGTGCGCCCGGGTAGGCCATCTGCAGCAGCACTGCCAGTTGCAGCCGGCGTTTGGCCAGCGCCACGGTGGCCGCGCCGACCATCGGCCCGCCGATGCGGGTGTCACCGAAGTGGTGCAGCGCACGCGGCTGGTCATGGCTGGACAACAGGTTCATCAGCGCATGGAAAGCGGGCGGCGGGATCGCCTCGCGCACTTGCTCCAGCTGGCGTTGGCTGGCGCTGGCCGGGCCACCGGCGGCGTAGTCGAGCACCGCGCTGCGGAAGATGTAATTCATCGTCGAATCGAACATGTCGCCCAGCAGGTGCTTGCTGGCGTCGAACCAGGTCTCGGCAATGGTGATGGCCTGTGGGTCGGTCTGCTTGACGGCCAGCCGCCATTCACGCCAGAAATCGTCGGGCACAAACGGCGCCACGTCCATGCGCCAGCCGGCGGCGCCAGCGCGCAACCAGCGGCGGGTGACGGAATCAGGCGCGCGGTAGGCAAAGTCGCGCCAGGCGGGGGCGTTCTTGTCCAGCTCGGGCAAGTCGGGTGTGCCCATCCAGCCGGTGTATTGCCGCTCGGGCGTGGCCTGGCTGGCATCGAAGCTGTACCAGCTGGCCCAGGGTGAATGTGGCCGGATGCGGCCGTTGGCAAAGGCGCCGGTGTTGGCCCGGCCGTCGGCTGTGGTGCCATGGTTGCCGTAGCGGTCGAAGTACAGCGAATCACTGCCGGTGTGGTTCAGCGACGTGTCCAGCACCACCCGCAGGCCCAGCGCGGCGGCGGCCCGGGTGAGGCGGCTGAAATCGGCGTTGCTGCCGAAGCCGATAAGCCGTAAGCCGCCTGACTCATTTCGTAGGCCGACCGCAGGTTGGTGTTCATCACATAATCATAGTCGGTAGGCGAATAATCGGTGGTTGGTTTGC